>DNBN01000216.1:0-1674 GCA_003491845.1 Porticoccaceae bacterium
ATCTCTGGAGGTATCACGTTCTGCTGAAACTATCCCGGAAACCATTGCCATGAAACCTATAGCCATTGCAGCCACCAACGATAGCGGTTGTTTTGTCCGCACCGCTATTAATTTTCTCACATTTTGATTCATACGCATTGTTCTACTCCTCTTTTTGGCATAATTGATTTAGAAGATTAAATACAACAAAGTCATACCTAACCTTTGAGAGCTCTGTAATGCCCACTCAAACATTAAACGTAATCCTGCTTTAAAAACACAAAAGCATTGCCGTCGTACCAGAAGACAGTGCGCAGGATGTAGTGTCTGTGACTAAAGTCTTTGAGCAGCCACTACGCTTTGAAAGGCTCAAGATCACCAGGTGCACGTAACATTTTATTGACTTCATCTAGATGCATCTCTTCAAGATGGATCATCTCTCGAGCATATTCCTCTAAAACAACAGAGGCTCCGTCTACCAGGGCTAGTAATTCATAGTAAACAGCAGCGGTTTTTGCCTCGTGCTCAAGACTTTCGCGCAAAATATCGCCAATATCATGCTGTTCAGTTTCAAGAAGCGACCCTATTTTCAAAGAAGGGTGTCCCCCCAGCATCGTAACAAGCTCCCCAGCCTTGGTTGCGTGATCAAGCCCTTCCTGAGCATTTTCTTTTAACCAAGAAACAATAGGAATACGGTTATAGCCATAAACCATGAGTGAATAATGGGTATAGCGCACGACGCCAGATAGTTCTAACTCCATAATTTTGTTTAGGGTTTCTATTGTAAGTTGCTTATCGAAATTCTTCATATTCATCTCCTGTCGTTTAACATTCCATACAATTGACTGTCTATTTATGTGACTGCTTGTTTGACTGCTTATCATAAAAAACACGATTGCGAAGCACTTTTAAATAATAGCCTCTTTTAATACAAGGTATACTACCACGACAACAATAGAGTTTACATTTCATCTAAAACAGTAGAGCAAATCCTATGCTTGACATCGTCCTCTATCAACCTGAAATACCTCCCAACACTGGGAATATTATCAGACTCTGTGCCAACACCGGGTTCCGTCTTCATCTGATTGAACCGCTTGGCTTTGATTTAGACAATAAAAAATTAAGACGCGCAGGATTAGACTATAGAGAGTTTCAAGATCTGTGCATTCATGCTGATTGGGCTACTTATCTTGCTACTGTTAGACCCACCAATATATACGCATTGAGTACCAAGGGACAGGTGGATTATTCCTCGGTTGTATATCAACCTAATGACACCCTATTGTTTGGACCGGAAACCCGCGGACTACCTGAGAGCATTCGCAATTCTGTTGGTATGAAAAATGTTTTACGTCTCCCGATGCAACCCTCTAGCCGTAGCTTAAATCTATCAAATACTGTCGCTATTGTGGCCTACGAAGCATGGAAAAAAATCGGCTTTTTAGGCAGCATTTAATACTAATAGGTCGATAAAATTTACCTTTTTTAAAATCATACAGGTGGGCTAAAACGTGACTAAAAGTAAAACCCTTTTTCCTGATGACTAAATGGTAGGTTATCATCACTCTACTCTTTTAATCGTTCAACCTGTTAACCACTTTTGAGATAGATACAGAATGACAGCAAAAATCGGCTTGTTCTACGGCAGCACCACTTGCTATACAGAAATGGCAGGGGAAAAAAATCGTGATG
>DNBN01000216.1:1921-18699 GCA_003491845.1 Porticoccaceae bacterium
CTTGCTATACAGAAATGGCAGGTGAAAAAATTCGTGATGCGATTAATATTAAGCTTGGTGAAAACAGTGTCCAAATGCATGATATTAGTGATCAGTCCGTGCATCAGATGACACAGTATAAGTACCTGATCCTCGGTATACCGACCTGGGACTTTGGCGAACTTCAGGAAGACTGGGAGTCTAACTGGGATGAAATGGACAACATTTCATTAACCGACTCCAAAGTGGCGCTTTATGGTCTTGGAGATCAAATAGGTTATCCAGAATGGTTTCAAGACGCATTGGGGTATCTATGGGTCAAAGTTATCGCTCAAGGAGCCAAAACCGTTGGCTTATGGCCAAACCAGGGGTATGAATTTGAATCTTCAGCCGCACTGACTCAAGATAAATCAATGTTTGTCGGCTTGCCATTAGATGATGAGAATCAGCTTGACCTAACCGATCTCCACATTAACCAGTGGTGCGACCAAATATTAGCTGAATTTGGCCTCCTAGTATGATGCTTGACACCGCAAAATTTGAATGGCGCCTCGGCGTTCCTTATTCCAGTGAATTTCAAAGTGAATACAGTCCCTCAAAAGATATTTTAAAAGGCCATTACGAGGCTTTTCTCAGCCCCAACAAGTTATTACACAGATGGCAGTCCCTGGGCGAGAGTAATAGCTTTAGTCTTGGCGAAATTGGCTTCGGTACCGGTGTCAACTTTCTCAGCTGCTGTGAACTCTGGCTAAAAACCGCACCTAAAAGTGCCACTCTTTATTATTTTTCTGTAGAGTCAATGCCTTTTTGTAAGACTGACCTAGAGCAATTTGCTGATCTTTCGCCATCTCTGAGCACCTTGTACCAAGAACTTCTAGAGAAGTATCCCGCTGCCATTCAAGGGTTTCATAATATTGACATCGGTAATGGTAGAATCAAACTTTGTTTAATGCAGGGTAGTGTCCAAGAGCAATTAACTGCGCTGGCCGAGAGTAACTGTTCAGAATACCGTCTTCACCGTAAAAAAGGCATCAATGCATGGTTTTTGAACCACTTCCTTGTACAGGAACAATCTTCTCTGTGGCACGCTAAAATACCTCAAGTAATTGCTAGCTTGTCTGCAGAAAATGCTACCTTGAGTACCTATGGCGTCGCTTCTAACGTAACCAATGAACTAGAGAATGCTGGATTTAAGATTAGTATTGAGGATAGCTCTGGCCGTCAATATCAGATCTTATCCGCGCAGTTTCAGACCACTCAAAGGTGTCGTGAACCAGCCTCCAAAGGGGCCAATCAATGGCATCTAAACAAACGCAACAATATAACCTTAGATAAGCAAGCTAAAATCACAATTATTGGTGCTGGTATCAGTGGCTGCACCACCGCAGCTGCATTATCTAAACGCGGGTATAGGGTTACTGTTGTTGATAGACATGCTACTGCTGGCCAAGAGGGGTCCGGTAACCCACAAGCCATAATCTATCCTAAATTGTCCACACAAGAAAACACCCTACCCCGTATTAATCTTCATGCAATCATGTATGCAGCGCGATTTTATAAGCCTTTTTGGGACCAAGGCTTTGGCCAGCAGTGCGGTGTATTAGTGTTACCTAAAAGTGGTACTTCGGACGAATATTTTTCTCAAATTGCCGAGAAGTTTTCTACAACCCCAGCGTTTGTAAAACTAGCCCATCAACGAGAAATAGCATTTTACTCAGGAATATCTCTTAACGCGTCCCACGGCCTATTTTTCCCTACATTGGGCTGGGTTCCACCCTCACTGGTATGCCAAAAACTGCTGAAAGACCACAACATCTCAATAATTCAAGAAAACATAAGCCAGATTGAGTGGAACCAACAAACCCAACAGTGGTCACTTTTTACGGGCGCTGGATCAGCAACAATGATGTCAGATGCCGTAGTAATAGCTAATGCACATGACTGTGAGAATTTTGAACAGACTAACTTTCTAGGAATTAACAAACTTAGAGGACAGATAACAGAATTTCCTGCAACTAAACAGAGCCAAAATCTAGCAACAGTGATATGTGGTGAAGGCTATATTGTGCCGGCCAAAAACGGATTTCATGGTCTGGGAGCATCCTATAACGTCAATGTCCATGATAAGAAAGTGAGGCCTGCCGACCACCAAACTAATCTCAGTAAGATCAATAGCACCGATAGCGCAATAGGTGCCATCCTTAGATCCTCAGACGCTAAGATTGTAGAGCCAAGTAATATTAGGGGTCGCGCTAACTTTCGTTGCACAACCAGAGACTATTTGCCAATCGTCGGTCCAGTTCCAGTCCTAGAAAGCATGCTATCTGATTTTGATTTTCTGCGCACAGATGCCCGAAAGGACTCGCTTCAGATGGGCACATATCATCCAAATCTATTTATAAATTGTGGCATGGGATCACGCGGCCTGGGTTATGCCCCACTCACCGCAGAACTCTTGGCCGCAGACATTAGCCATGAATTGGCTCCCCTAGAACGAGAGTTAAGGAAAGCTATGCATCCGTCGCGATTTATAATCCGGGACCTGAAAAAAAAGCGGATCTAACCTTGCATTAGTGCAGTAAAAAAGCTTTCGAACCCTATAGAATATGATATAAATTGGTGTCTTTGATATACCCTAGCAAAGAAAAATAAGCATAAGTAAACATTAATTAAAACAATAAAACGATCCTTAATACTCGTCTCATCAGTGTCGACACTAACCTTTGGCTGCACCCCCAGTACCGCAAAAATAGGTAATAAAACCGAAGATCTGGAAACTAATTCCTTAGTGGTTGATTGGAGTGGCCCTTATCAGGGAGTGCCGGCCTTTGAAAAAAGTACCGAAGGCGCATTGAAACCTTCGCTTAGAACGGGCATTTAAAAAAATGTAGCAGAAATTGAGGCCATTGCCAAGCAAACTGCAGCACCAACCTTTGAGAATTCTATTGTCGCACTAGAGTGCACAGAGGCAGTGCTTGATCGCATATTTATGGTATCTGGTCACCAAACCTCTCGTCTCCTGAGTGTAGAGAGATTCAGTAAGAAATGGCACCCATACTCAATCAGTTTTCGTCTTAAATAAATCAGAACAAAGCTTTATTTAAGCAGTCTATGAAAGGTCCGATTCAGCGGATTTAAGGGCAGATCAACGGTGTTTAACCGAACTGACGTATCATCGTTTTGTGCGCAATAGCGCCACCCTTGACGTGATCGCAAAACAACGTTACGCCGACATCAATAAGCGCCTTGCTCAACTGAACATTCAGTTTAGTAATAATGCTTTGGCAGATGAAGAAAACTATGTAGTTTATTTTAAGTAGTCGCAAACAGCAGGATTACCGGAATAATACGTAGCTGCGGCATCACTTGCAGTTGTCGATCGTGGTTGCCCGGGTGAATATGCAGTGACTAATACTAGATCTTCAACGGCACCCTTTTTAACCTTTTCAGAAAATAGGGCATTACGTAAACAGGTATGGTCGGCCTACTATAGTCGAGGTGACAATGGCGATAAGTACGACAATAACGCATTGATCAGTGAAATACTTCAGTTGCGCCATGAACGTGTTGGATTATTAGGGTATGACAATTATGCTCAGTGGCGATTAGAGGATCGAGTGGCACAAAATCCTGAAAATGCCATGGCTCTCTTAGAATCAATTTGGCTCGCGGCCGTTGCTAGACTAGTCAAAGAGGTTGCTGACACGGACAACCCTGGCATGACCATTGAACCTTGGGATTATGGTTTTTATACTGAGAAGGTCCCCAAAATACATGTCGCTCTGGATTCTGACGAAGTAAAACAATATTTACAGTTAGAAAAATTAACCGAGACTATGTTCTATGTCCATGGTGAGCTGTTCAACTTCTGTTTTACATCAGTGGCCGAGGGCAACATAACCGTTTTTCATCCTGATGTGTCCGTCTGGGAGGTAAGTGGCAAGTCCACAGAAACCAACATTGGGTTATGGTATCTAGATCCTTTTGCTCGCAAAGGTGAGCGATCCTGCACATGGGCAACCTCATATAGGAGTCATTCAACCATTGATGGCAAGACTACTGTACTTAGCGCTAATAACTCCAACTTTGTTAAAGCGCCTGATAGGCAACCGGTTTTAATTTATTGGGATGATGCGAGATCGCGGCTTTCCCATACCCAAAGACTAAAAATCACGTCAGGGTTGTGTCGGTAAAGAGACAGAGCCCTAATAGCCAATTGGCGGCTAAAAGTGGAGGGCTAGCTTTTATTATTAGCCAACAATAACCCTTCTCTACACATAGTCTGGCTGCCCATAAAGTCACCCATCTGAGTCAAAACATCAGCTAATTTTAAATACAAACCGGGAGTGGCCTGCAGTGCCATGGCGCTAGAAAAATAGCTCTGCGCCTTGCCCCAAAATTGTAGCTGGCAACAAATATTACCTGCCGTTGTTAGTAAGATAGCATCTTGTGGGTGATGTAGAATCCATTTTTCAACTGTCATCAAATACTTCTCTGGGATCTTAGTGGTAATTTCTCCTAGACGTCTGACTAACTCGATATTCCATTGATTAGCAATACTTTTACAAAGTAAGTCAGCAAGTTTATCTTGCTCATTAACCTGCTGTAATACATCAAAATATGCACATAAAAGATCGGTATTTACTCGTAACTTTCGAGGTATTAATTCCCATAAATCTCCAATTTGGTCACGTTGCTCTTGATCTGTAAAGCCAGCTGTTAATTGAAATTTCTGAAAAAATTTTATGTAAACTTCGAGTTCAAGAGCATCAAGGTCTATCTTATTAATGGCCTTAAAGCGGCGCACATCAGCGAGTAAATTTTTTAATTTTGACCAATTTTCGGTCACACTATAGATTTCAACTAATAGCCTAAGAACTCCGCTATCACTTGGCTTTTTAATATTTAACGGCTGCAAAATATCAAGAGCCTGATCATATTTTCTCTCACGTACTAACATTTGAGCGAAAGTTTTATCAACTAACAAATTAGCGTTAGGATAGTCCGTTTTTAAGCGTATCAATAATTCCTCTGCTTTTTGTAATTGATGATTTTCAGCAGCCGCTTTGGCGGCAAACAACAAATTTACGTCCGGCATAGTAGATTTTAGCGCTGAATCAGCAAGAATATCCGTGGCTTTTTGCCAGTCCTCATCAGCAAATAAAACGAGTCCTTGCATCGTTTTGTTAACATATCTTTGACTATCTCGCCTCACCCACCATTGTTTGAATCCACCTGCAGCGAGTAGCCATTTACCTGTTAAAAATAGCCATATAATCACAGAGGTTGAAAGAAAATATAAAAACAAACCTACCCAAATTGTCATTTCTACCGTGGTTTGATTGAAACTAAATAAAATATAGCCACTCTCTTGCTGTAAAAACCAAAGACTGAATGCACCCGCAAGCAAGGATCCCACCAAAAGAATAAGTAATCGCCTCATGGCACAATCACCGTTTCGCCGATAGATTTATCTTCCACCACTTCCTGTAGTAAGCGATTCTGCCGAACAATCATAAATGTCTCTAGGGCATTGACAGAGGCATCAATGTTGGGTAACTGTTGAATTACATCTGTTTTTCGCAAACTGGCTAACCGCTCTTGAACCGAGGTGGTGACGCTGTTCATTTGGAAATATTGACCCAGCCATTGCTGGGCATTTTCAAGACTTACATCAAAAATCCCCTGCTGCTCTCTAAGAACAGCATTGGCCGCTTGTTGTAACAATAGTCTTAAATTATTTCTTACTATAACCTCCTCTTTGACAGTCAATACAGGTTCAATAGGTGCGACACGTTGTTTAACTCTGACGAGTCGACTGAGGGTAGCCAAAAACTGTTCAGTAAGATCCGACCAACGCTCTGGAAGTTCCTTCGGTACAACATTTATCTGCATGGATTGAGGGTTAGAGGGTATATTTTCCAGTATAGTAGTCTGTGAAAAATCGATCAGAGTTAATTGATCAATATTTTCCATTAACGCATTAATTTCTAAAATCAAACCCTCTAAATCAATGTCACCGGATAATCTTAAAGCTGTAATATCAGTGGCCACTACCGCGCGGACAGCTAATACATCCATATTGCTTAAGTCGTTGAGAATGGCATCAACTTCCTGCAAAAGTACCAAGGGATTTTTAGTACTGCGCTCAGTTTGCAAACGCTGCCGAGCCAATCGTGCCAAATAAATCGCCTCAGAAAGATACCATTCACTGCGAGTGGTTGATGATAGTTCGCTGAGTCTTGCCCCTTGAGTGTTCAACTGTAATTGTAAGGCATTAATTCGCTGAATTAATAATTCAGACTGCCGAGCTAGCTCTATTTCATTTTTGGTCACTAGCAAAGTTATCTTATTGGCGCGTTTAAGTTGCTCATCCACATCGGTGTTCAATAAAGTAAGTTGTAAAAGCTGTTGCTGCCTATCTTGCCACAGCTGCAGGCCCAACCAAATCAGAGCGGTCACTAATGTTATGCCCACCAAAACGCGCAACACAGGAGTAAAACGGTTGCGCCTACGTTCGGGAACATCACCTGATGATGAGGTTAGTTTCTCCTTGGATGACAAACGATCTTTCGCCATTGCCTCTAGTTCTAAGCTTGAGAGTACTGAATCTTCTCCACCTATTTTTGACATTTTTTATCTTCCCGTATTACACATATCAAAAGCCCTTTATGCTCACTGTAAAGCCCATGACTCCTTTAAAGACAGTCAACCAAAGCAGCAAACATAGATTCGGGTAATGCATTATCCGCTACCTTTACTAAACCATACCCCAAATCATAGGCAATTTCCGCAATTCTCTGACTTGGTACTATCACTGTAAAAGGTTTCTCATGCACAGAGGATCGCAGCATAGTTAAAGGTCCGATGGCTTGCAATAATTCGCCACTGTGTGCAACAAGAGCATCAATGTTGTGCATCTGCTGTTGCGCCAAACTGACCTGCTGAGGATTAACCACTCGACGGTACACATCACAATATTCCACCGTTGCGCCGCGAGCAGTAAGCACATCTTTAATCGTTTCACGCCCAGCGGATCCTCGAAAAATGACTACGTTTTGTCCATTAATTTTCTGCAACTGTGGTAACGCTAGAAGTCCCTCTGAGGTTGCATTTGTAGTGGGAGAAACAATACAGGAGACGTAATCTTTTAAGATCTTAGACGTTTGCCTACCGATAGAGAAATAGGTTAAGCCCTGAGGTAACATAGGCCAATAGCTGTCTAACCAGTCTAAGCCTATGGTTACTGCATGGACACTAACGAAAATAGCAATATTGATCTGGTCAAAAGCAAGAATCTGATCCCTTAACTTATGATTATCAGCAACTTTTTGAATATCAATTACAGGCGTGTAAACGATTTTTGCCTGGGACTTTTCTAGCAACGCCATTAATTCGTCATTTTCACGGTGCGAACGAATTACTAATACATTTTTACCAAAAAGACGCCTATCCATTATAAATCTCAGCCAAAAGCGCACCTGCACCTTGAACCAAAAGATCTTCTGCAACACTAATACCTAGAGCCTCTGGATTGTCCTCACTCCCTTGGCCGTAGGCTCGCAACATCTGCCGACCATCAATACTTCCCACCAATGCATTTAAGTGCACAATGCTCCCCTCAAGTGTTGCATAACAGGCGATAGGCACTTGACAACCTCCTTGGAGATACCGGTTAGCAGCCCGCTCGGCGCGAACACAGATTGCAGATGGCACATGGTGTAAGGGTGCAATAAGATCTTGCATCACCTTATCATCGCTACGGCATTCAATCCCAACGGCACCCTGACCACCCGCAGGTAGAGAGAGATCAACATCGAGTCTTTGCGCAATGCGATCGGCCATACCTAATCGCATTAGTCCAGCGGAAGCTAATATGATCGCATCATAATGTCCTGCATCAAGTTTAGACAAACGAGTATTCACGTTGCCGCGAAGTTCCTTTATCTCCAGCCTCGGAAATGCTGCACGCAGCAGGCATTGACGACGCAAGCTAGAACTTCCAATAATAGCGTTATCCGGCAGATCTTCTAAACAACTAAAATGATTAGATACAAAAGCATCTGAAGGATCCTCCCGCTTACAAATAACGGAGAGACATAGACCTGAAGGAAATTCCATTGGAACATCCTTCATCGAGTGAACTGCTATATCTGCAGTATTTTCCAACATGGCAGTCTCAAGCTCCTTAACAAACAAACCTTTACCGCCTACCTTAGCCAAGGGCGTATCCAACAACTTATCACCTTTGGTTGTCATAGCAACTAGCTCTACTCTCAGCTTAGGGTGATGTCGCAATATTTGCTGCCTAACAAATTCAGCCTGCCACAGAGCCAAGGGGCTTTTTCGCGTTGCTATCCGAAGTATGTCTATCACGTAGGTTTTCCATATTAAAAAGTGGGTGCCATTATCGACGATTTGTTCGCTTTTGTCAGACAACGGCACAAATTTACAGGCTGCACGCCTAAATAAAGTCAGTAAATACTATTTTTAAAACTAGTTAGGTTGAAGATTTACCTTATTGGACTAATGTTTAGCTATAATTAGCACTCTTAAGCGTCTAATTAGGCAAAGCAAGCTATGAGTACATCTAAACCAGGCTCTCCAGATCAATCCAACAACGCTAAAACCAATCAGGCATGGGGTGGCAGATTTAACGAGCCAGTCGATGACTTTGTTGCACGTTTCACCGCGTCTGTCTCTTTCGATCAGCGCCTTTATATCCAAGATATACAGGGTTCAATCGCTCACGCTACTATGCTAGCTCGTGTTGGTGTTATCTCTGAAGATGATTCATTGCGTATCATTGCCGGGCTAGAGTCCATTAAGAAAGACATTGCTAATAATCAATTTGATTGGTCGGTAGCACTTGAAGATGTGCATATGAATATTGAATCAGCACTTACCAAAGATATAGGCATTATTGGGAAAAAATTGCATACCGGAAGATCTCGAAATGATCAGGTAGCCACGGATATTCGTCTCTGGCTACGCGATCAAATTGACGTAATTGCCGAGCGTATAAAGACACTCCAAACGGCTATGATCAAATTGGCAATTTCTCAAAGCGATGCGATTATGCCGGGCTTTACCCACTTACAAACTGCTCAGCCAGTGACTTTTGGACATCATCTACTGGCGTGGAATGAAATGCTAGAACGTGACTATGGGCGTCTTATGGATTGTAGAGCCCGAATGAACCAAAGTCCCTTAGGTGCTGCGGCCCTAGCAGGTACGAGCTATCCTATTGACAGGATGTTCACCGCAACCGCTTTAGGGTTTGACAAACCAACAGAAAACTCACTAGATTCTGTTAGCGACAGAGACTTTGCTATTGAATTTTGTGCTTTTGCAAGCCTATTGCTCACTCATATGTCCAGAATGTCAGAAGAGTTAATACTCTGGACATCTGCTCAGTTCCAGTTCGTTGAGTTACCTGATCGTTTTTGTACTGGGTCCTCCATTATGCCTCAAAAGAAAAATCCGGATGTACCCGAACTAGTGCGCGGTAAAACTGGTAGAGTTAATGGGAATCTTTTCTCGCTACTCACGCTAATGAAGTCGCAACCTTTAGCTTATAATAAAGATAATCAAGAGGACAAAGAGCCGCTTTTTGATACGGTGGATACTGTATCTGACTGCCTACGCGCCTTTGCAGACATGATCCCCGCTATTAAAGCCAACAAACCTGCAATGTATGATGCCGCTAAGCGTGGATTCTCCACAGCAACAGATTTAGCGGACTATCTAGTCGGCAAAGGTGTGACTTTTCGTGACGCTCATGAAATTGTTGGTAACTCAGTGGCCTATGGAATCAAGGTAGACAAAGATTTGTCAGAAATGTCCATTGATGAGCTAAGATCATTCTCAGATCATATCACTGAGGATGTATTTTCAATTCTCACCTTAGAAGGGTCAGTCTCTGCGCGAAACCATATTGGAGGGACGGCCCCTACTCAGGTGCAAGCCGCTGGAGCAAGAGCCCTACATAAAATAAGTTTGCGCTAGTTAAAATGCGAAATCGACCTGTTCATTGGCCTGAGCCATGCAGGCGTCTGCTAACATGGTAGTTAGTAATTGCCCACTAACGGTATTACACCAACGTTTAGGATCATCACCTTGCAATGTGAAGTGAAATCCACCAGACACTGCCGCTAACCATATTTCTTTTAATGCTGATTGACGTGACAAGATAATTTGAGAACCGTTTATGTCACAGGTCAAGGTAAGCAGGCCACCGGTATTTTCATAGTCGATGTTCGCGCCACTGTCATCAATACTTTCTTCAATCGAAAACATCACATCATCAACAAGTTGGCTAAATTCTGCTTCATTCATATCACAGGGCCCTAAATATCGTTAATTAAGTTATGAACCATTAGTATAAATGTTTGGGGGTAATCTGCCACTACCGTTATACTA
This sequence comes from Porticoccaceae bacterium, assembly GCA_003491845.1. Classification (GTDB taxonomy): domain Bacteria; phylum Pseudomonadota; class Gammaproteobacteria; order Pseudomonadales; family Porticoccaceae; genus HTCC2207. The sequence continues at coordinate 12,323 of DNBN01000216.1, forward strand.
AATAATCAGAACAGTGGAGTTTCATTATGAAAGTACAATTAACCGGAATAGTAATAATTCTATGCCTTGGTTCGCTAACTGGATGTGGAAACAGCGGCGACTTGTATCTACCAGAAGACGCTTCTGAAACCTATGTAATTACCCCGCAAATAAACGAAAAATAAACACTTATGCACAGTACAATTCATCGAGATAACGGCCAGCTTTTAATGGAAAAAGTTTGCCTCCAATCTATAGCTGACAAGTTTGGCACACCCTGCTATGTCTACAGTAAAACTGCACTTGAACTTAACTATAAGGCCTATGCAAATGCGCTAAAAAGCCATCCACATCTGGTCTGTTATGCAGTCAAGTCAAACTCTAATATTGCCGTATTACAATCATTGGCTAAGCTTGGCTCGGGTTTTGACATAGTATCAATTGGCGAGCTAGAGAGGGTTCTAATAGCTGGAGGTAATCCCTCCAAAATTGTTTTTTCTGGTCTGGGAAAAACAGCTGATGAAATGTCTCGTGCTCTAGATGTGGGTATTCATTGCTTCAATGTAGAATCAGAATCTGAGCTAAGTTTACTGAATAGGATTGCAGAGCAAAAAGGCCTCAAAGCGCCAGTCTCAATCCGAGTAAACCCTGATGTTAATGCAAAAACGCATCCGTACATATCCACAGGCTTAAAAGAAGATAAATTTGGCATTGATATTAATCGAGCTATTGATGTCTACCGGGATGCAGCAAGCATGTCGCATATTGATATCGTCGGTTTAGACTGCCACATAGGTTCACAGATCACTGAAAAAAGTCCCTTTGTCGATACCATGAAACGACTTTTGGTACTTGCAGACACTCTGAACGAACAAGGCATTACACTTAACCACTTAGATATAGGCGGCGGTCTAGGAGTGCGCTATCAAAACGAAGAAATTCAATCTGTAGACCAATATATGCGGGCCATACTGCCGCTTCTTGAAGGTCGTAGCGAGACATTAATAGTTGAGCCTGGGCGCTCTATGACAGCAAATGCCGGTGTTTTGTTGACCGAAGTGGTCTATCTAAAAGTGACCGAACACAAAAATTTTGCAGTAGTCGATGCCGCAATGAATGACATGCTCAGACCTTCTCTTTATCAAGCATGGATGGATGTTCAAAATGTAGGAACTCATGTCAACCAACAGGAGAAAATCTATGATGTGGTGGGTCCAGTCTGCGAAAGCGGAGACTTTTTAGCAAAGTCACGACAACTTACCGTAAATGAGGGTGATTGTTTGTGCCTTTTTTCGGCGGGCGCTTATGGCTTCGTTATGAGCTCAAATTACAACAGTCGACCTCGAGTGGCAGAGATAATGGTAAACGGAGACAGTGCCTTTGTTATTCGACAACGGGAAACGCTTGCAGAGCTAATTAAAGGAGAGCACCTTTTGCCGGAGCAATAGCCGCCAAATTGTCAAATAATCGCATGGTATTACACTTTACGAAAATGCATGGCCTTGGAAATGACTTTGTTGTTATTGATGGAGTAACCAAGAATGTTACGCTGTCGACGGCAATAATAAAAAGACTTTCTGATCGCCATTTAGGTATTGGCTGTGACCAAGTGTTATTGGTTGAGCCTCCGAAACAGAGTAACGTTGATTTTGAGTATCGCATATTCAATAGTGATGGGAGCGAAGTGGAGCAGTGCGGTAACGGCGCTCGCTGTTTGGCGCGGTTTATTCGCGATCGTCAGCTGTCAGGGAAATCCTCTCTTCGTGTTACAACTCAAAATCGTACACTCACGCTAAACATTATCGACGAATCAAACGTTACTGTTGACATGGGCATACCAAGTTTAGAGCCTTCAGATCTCCCTTTTGAAACAGCACATCGAGATCGTCGCTACACAGTCGACCTACATGGCGAGCCTGTCTCATTTTCAGCTGTTTCCATGGGAAACCCCCACGTAATTCTATTTGTCAATGAAGTACAAAGTGCGCCGGTAAATACTCTTGGACCTCAGCTAGAGAACCACTCTCAGTTTCCTAACAAAGTTAATGTAGGATTTGCTGAGATACTGAATCGGCACACTCTCGTGTTGCGTGTACATGAACGCGGCGCTGGTGAGACACGAGCCTGCGGGTCTGGCGCCTGTGCCGCAGTTGTTGCAGCGATTGACCAAGGCCTTGCAGAATCTCCAGTTCAAGTGCAACTCACCGGAGGCAACTTAATTATACAGTGGCCAGGAGAAGGACATCCGCTTATTATGGAAGGCTGTGCCACCACTAGCTTTCATGGACGCATTAAATTATGAGTAAAGAAATAAAAACTGACGTGAGTATTAAGCAGGTCCGAGGATTTTTGCGAGACCATCCAACTTTTTTAGATGAAAATCCAGACATTTTGGAAACCATGATTGTCAACCACAAACCTGGAGGGGCTGTATCCTTGGTTGAGCGACAGCTGGCTGCACTTCGGGAGCGAAACGCTCTACTTGTGCACCAACTTGATAGTCTGGTTGTTATCGCAAAAGATAACGAACTGATGTTTGACAAAACCCGGCGCTTAGTAGTGAACTTGCTAGATACTAACTCTTTAGCTTCGGTTGTCGAGGCGCTTTATGATAGCCTTGGCACAGATTTTGGCGTTTCATCTTTTTCGGTCAGTCTTTTTGGAAATAAAAATTGTTTAGAAAACAGCATGGCTAGAGTAACCTCACTTGAAGATGCAACAGAACAGGTACCCAATATTATCAATGCTACCGCTCCTGTTTGCGGCACTCTGCGCAATGAAGAAAATATCTTTTTATTCGGCAAGGCCCAAGATAATATCGGCTCAGTGGCGGCCATTCTCTTGGGAAAAACCACTAAGCTTGGTATTTTAGCTTTAGGGAATCCCAGTCCAGACTTTTATAACAGTAAAATGGGAACGCTGTTTTTAGAACATATCGGCGATATTCTCAATAGACTTTTACCACTGTATATAAAGAAATAGCTAGAAAACCAACCTTGAACTGAGTTAGCGTTTTGGCTTTTTCTTTTTTTGCGCCTTTAGAGCTACAGAAGAGCCAACTCTGGTTTTAGTTGGATTGGTTTTTCCAGCATTCGCTTTGGTTCTGCGCTTTTTAGACGGTTTTCCTGCGGTACTTACAGACCCACTCTTACTCCTTAATTTGCGCTTTTTCGTATAGCCTTCTGCTAATGCATTGGCTTTACTAGACACCTTAACTTTCGTTGAATTCTTGCCTTTGCTCGGACGCGGGCTATCTTGGGCGGCATCATCAATCAATTCAAAGTCAATTTTCCGCTCCTCTAAGTTAACTCTTACTAGATTAACCCTCAGTTTTTGGCCTAATCTAAAAATACGGCCACTACGCTCTCCCACCATACGGTGCTGTGAGGCTTCGTGGTGATAATAGTCTTTTGGCAATCCGGTAACGTGGATCAGCCCCTCAACATGAAGATCATCTAACATAACGAACAGACCGAACCCAGTCACGGCACTAACTACACCGGTATACTGGTCTCCCACTCGACTTAACAAATATTCGCATTTTAACCAGTTAACCACATCTCTGGTGGCATCGTCTGCACGTCGCTCGGTCACAGACAAATGCTCTCCAACAACAGCTAGATGCTCTATTTCGTAGGGGTAAATTTTAGCCTTTGAGAGTAAGGAACTGCCCTTAACACGATATACATTAGGATTTTTTTTGTCCATACGAATAAGACTTCGAATCGCCCGATGAACGAGTAAATCTGCATAGCGTCTAATCGGCGAAGTAAAGTGACTATAGGCATCAAATGCCAATCCAAAATGACCCAAATTTTCTGGCTGATATACCGCTTGACTCATAGACCGCAGCATTACTGATTGAATTATCGACGCATCATCTCGATGTTTAACAGCCCTCAACACACGTTGGTAATCCTCAGGTTCAGGCTCATCTCCGCCCCCTAAACCAATCCCTAATTCAGCTAGAAATTCTCGCACGGACCCCAAACGGTCCTCACTTGGTCCCACGTGTACACGATATAATGCAGGGATGTTGACCTTTTCTAAAAAAACCGCAGAGCATACATTGGCACAGAGCATACATTCTTCGATAAGCCGGTGAGCAGTAGTTCGCTCAACAGGGATAATTTGACTAATCTTTCGTTGGCTGTCAAACAATATACGTGTTTCTTGAGAATCAAAATCAATGGCTCCACGCTTAAATCTTCGTTTAATCAATACCTCATACAAGTCATTAAGATCATCAATATGAGGCACAATGGAGGCAAATTGTTTTCGGATTCCCGAATGAGGCTCATCCTTACGCTGACTAATAATTTGAGCAACCTGGGTATAGGTCATACGGGCATGAGAATGCATAACAGCTTCACAAAATTGATAGCCAGTTATATTGCCTTCAGCGCTAATCTGCATGTCACAGACCATGCAAAGTCTGTCCTCATGAGGGTTCAATGAACAGAGTCCATTAGACAACTTCTCAGGCAGCATCGGTACCACATGGTTAGGGAAGTAAACCGAATTTCCACGGTCAAAAGCTTCACTATCTAAAGCGGACCCTACACTTACGTAGTGAGATACATCTGCGATGGCAACAATTAAACGCCAACCGCCACCAACTTTAGCTTCACAAAAAACAGCGTCATCAAAGTCTCTAGCATCTTCACCATCGATGGTTATTAACGGCGTAGACCTTAGGTCCACCCGATACTCTATATCAGTTACCTTTTCTGGAATAGCTGCGGTCTGAGCAAGAACCAGCTCATTCCATTGATGGGGGATACCATAGTTACGTATGGACATATCAACTTCTAAACCAGGATCTAAGTGGTCACCTAAAATTTCACTGACTGCCCCAACCGGTAGAGAATGTCTCGAGGGTGGTTCTAAAACATCTACTACTACAATTTGTCCAGCTTTGGCTTTTCCCACTCGATCATTAGGAATCAAGATATCTTGGCTAATTCTAGGATTGTCCGCCCGCACAAAATTAATACCACTTTCATTAAAATATCGTCCCACTAACTGCGATGTATTGCGCTGTACAACGTCAACCAAACGCCCTTCAGGTCTTCCTCTTCGATCCCAACCAGCGATACGGACAAGCACAATATCGCCGTCAAACACTCGCCGCATTTGACTACTAGAGAGATAGATATCATCACTATCGCCTTGCATTGGCTTTATAAATCCGTAACCCTCTGGATGGCCAATAACACGGCCTTTAACAAGATTAAGTTTGTCTAAAGTACCGTAGCTTTCACGTCTATTTCTAGCTACCTGACCATCTCTTTCCATAGCACGTAAACGCCGACGCATGGCTTCTATTTGCTGTTCATCAGTTAAACCTAAAGCCGAACATATTTCTGCGTGGGTCAGAGGGCCAATACTATCAGCGAGAAAATCAAGTATGAATTCTCTACTGGGTATTGGCTTTTCGTATTTAGTCGCTTCTCTCTCTTCAAAAGGGTCTTGATTCATTTTTTAGGTAATCATTGTTAGTAGGGATTAACTTTGTTAGCAGGGCCGCTATTGGAAAAGCAGATTCAAAGCAAAGGTAGAGTGATTCTATGCCTTATTGCTTGGCGAGTAAAAGAAATTATCAGTGAGAAGATTTTTCCACGATTAAATTCTCTTCTAAATTTTGCCTGATCACTTGCAGAAGGCGCTTACTTTCCTTAGTACTCTGAATGCCGTAGGATGCTTTAAAAGACAAAATAAGCTGTCTAAATTCAGCCATACCATACAATCCAGACAAGCCTAATAGATTATGTAATACATTCTGAAAATCCACATCACTAGCATCATCAAGATGCTCTTCTAAGTCGTTTAAATTTTGCTCAAGAGCCTCTTTAAGTTCAGCTACCGGAATAATTGAAGAAAGCAGCCCGTCCTGTGAAGGCTCTAAAACTTGAGATTTTCTCTCCATGGTCGACAAGATAGCATTGATTAAAGCTGTTTCGTTTAATGGTTTTCTAAGTACTAGTTGAGCACCTGCTTCAATCATATTATTTTCTGCATCACCAGTAATATCAGCCGTTAAACCCAATACTGGGGGACTGTCAGGGGACTGATTAACAATTGAAGCACAGGCTTCTATGCCATCAACGACAGGCATATGCACGTCCATTAGAACTAAATCGACATCCAGCATACGGACAATTTCAATCGCCTCAAGACCATTGTTTACCACAGAGCATTCTGCGCCATAGCCTTCAAGTAATTTTACAATGAGCTTCTGCGAAAAAAGATTATCTTCCGCGACCAGTATTTTAACTCCGGTAAGTATTTCACTAACTATAGACCCCGTATCAGACTCTGCTTGCAATAAACGTTCACCAAAGGGCTCATAGAGTCTGCAATTAAAACTGATATCTGTTCCCTGCCCGATAATACTG
>DNBN01000216.1:18932-19884 GCA_003491845.1 Porticoccaceae bacterium
GCCGATAATACTGTGTATAGAGATGTCTCCATCCATTATATTAACTAACTTCTTACATATTGACAGACCTAAACCGGCTCCACCATAAAGTCGGTTAATCGCTTCATTCTCTTGGGTAAATGGTTCAAATAATGCCTCTTGTTGCTCAATTGCAATACCTTTTCCACAGTCTTTCACTGTACAGTGCAGAATATTGAAGTTTTCAGGGGATGAGTCCATTTCGATATTGACAGATACAACACCTTCCTCAGTAAATTTGATCGCATTACTCACTAAATTTGATATGATTTGCGCCAAGCGGACAGGGTCTCCGCGCACAAGCTGAGGCAGTGATCCGTTAATTTCATGGTGTAGCTTAAGGTTTTTATCCTCGGCACTTTTTCGATGAATAGCCATGACATCCACCAACCATTTCCTTATGTCAAAATTAATTTTTTCTAAGGTAAATCCGGCGCTTTGAGCCTTAGAAAATTCTAAAATGTCATCAATCATGGTTAGCAGCATAGTGGAAGATACCTCAACAACATCTAGATATTCACTACGTTTGACGGTACTTTCTTCCGATGCAACCAGACGAGAAAAACCAATTACAGCTGTCAATGGAGTTCGTAATTCATGGCTCATTCTAGCCAGAAACTGATTTTGCCCCTTAGCTACCTCCTCTAGTTCATTTAACGTAGCATGCAACTGCGAGGTTGCGCGTGCAATCTCACTCTGAGTCAAAAGATTAGCATCCCGAATGGTAATAGCTAGTCGATTAATCCCTCTGGCTAACTGCTGTATTTCATTTGGACCTACCTCTTTGGCTAAATCATCAACATTACCCAGAGCCATATCATCCACTCGAGTATTAAGATCTACAATAGACTGGGAAATTTTACGTGCATAAATAACCGACAAAGAACCCGCAAAAAATATTAAAAATCCCACTACCATCAAGATCAAAAATATA
>DNBN01000216.1:20105-27120 GCA_003491845.1 Porticoccaceae bacterium
TCAAAAATATCTTTTCATCTCGGCGACCCATCATCATATTGTTGCTCATCGCCACCATCACCCATCCAACAAGATCTTGACGTGAGGAATAATATTGGGAGCCTGGAGGTATTCGGATCTGACGAAAGATGAACTGTTGACTGTCAGAAGAAATCTTATAGTTTTGATGACTCAATGGCTTTAACCGAGCAATAAAGTCACTCATGGACTGGCTGGGTAATTTAGTTGGCAATTGTGTGACGTCATAATCAACATAACCAAAGGTATAAATTTTGTCCGACAATACGTTATAAATAATTAATCCATCGACGCCAACAAGGGATCGCATATGCTCAATCTCCTCATCTAACATTGCCTGATCCTCTAGATACAAAGCCTCAAAACCACGTTTTACAAATTGATCTGCAGCAAGATCTCCTAATAAATTTTTGACTTCACTTAGCTCTTCATTTTGATTTTCCAACATATAGTAAAGTGCTGAAAAAGAAAAAATAAGGAACGGAATAACCACAGTGATAAGCATTCTAGAATAAATACTACCGAGCGCTTTAAACTTGATGGGGATAATATTTTTAAAAAAGTTGCTCAACCGATAAGCTCCATCACCTCTCAGGTCTATCATTATCTATAGCTAATTTAGGTTCGACTAACGCCTGGCCTAGTAAACCTGCTTGCGTGCGATTAGTGACCTGCAAGATACGAAGGATAGCACTTACATGAACTTTAACAGTATTTTCAGAGAGATCTAATTCTCTGGCAATAAGCTTATTAGATAAACCTTTTGCAACGCAGCATAAAATATCTAATTGTCGAATCGTCAACGCTTCAGTGATACTCTGGCCATTTAGTGCAAATTCATTATGTTTTCGATCAGCATCAGGTAACGAGCCAGCAAGAGATTTAGGTATAAAAATATTACCATCTAACACCGTTAAAATAGCCTCAAATAGGACATATTGAGGGTCGGATTTTGACATAAATCCCATAGCTCCAGTATCAATACTTTGGCGAATATGAGCCGGATTTTCGGACGCAGACAACACTATAATAGGTAGTTTTTTATAGCTATGACTGACCTCCTCAATAAAACTGAAGCCACCTTTACCGCCAGGCATAAATAAATCGACAATAGCTAAATCAAAATCTTGAGAAGATAAAAGGATCAGTGCTGAATCAACATTATTCGCCAGACTAACTTCAGCATCAGTGAATTTAGCAAGAAGCGTTGCCTTGAGGCCAAGACAAACAAAATCATGATCATCTACAATTAAAATATTCACGATAAACGTCTTTTATTTATAAAAGTGTGTATTGGTAACAATAAAAAAGCCATTACTCTTTATGATAAAGGCATCATATACCGATTCAGAGCGCAATACAGCACATTGACTAAATCTAACCGGCGATATTGATCGCAGTTTTAGTTGTTGCACAAAAAAGGCGACTTAAACAAGTCGCCTTTTGCTACTAATTAAGCTGCTCAGCTTAACCCAACTTTTCCTTAATACGAGCAGACCTTCCTGAACGATCACGCAAGTAATAGAGCTTAGCTCGACGCACTGCGCCACGACGCTTAACTTCAATACTATCAACTAAAGGACTGTAAGTCTGGAAAGTACGTTCTACTCCAATACCATTTGATATTTTTCTTACTGTGAATGCAGAATTTAACTGACGATTACGCTTGGCTAAAACAACACCCTCAAAAGCCTGAAGCCGCTCACGAGTACCTTCCTTTACCTTCACCTGAACAACTACCGTATCACCAGGGCTGAAATCAGGAATTTCTTTGCTCATTTGTTCTTTTTCAATCGCCGCAATTATCGATGTTTTATTTGTCATTTCTTGCTCCTCAATTTTCATTGGTTGGTGGAAATCCACCTGATTTAGAGCTCTGTACAGAGAGGATGAACACTATCCTTTGTCATCATCTGCCAGCGCAACACTCACTTCCTTGAGTAAAATCTTTTGCTCTTTATTGAGCACCAGATCATCCAGTAAACGTGGTCTTCTTTGCTGAGTACGCAACAACGACTGTTGCAAACGCCAGCGTTTAATTTTTTTATGGTCCCCACAGAGCAGTACCTCAGGAACTCTGTCTCCGGCAAAACTTTCTGGTCGCGTGTAATGAGGATAATCTAACAAACCATCTGCAAAAGAATCTTGATTTGCAGAATCCTGATTACCTAAAGCTCCCGGTAGTTGTCTTATAACAGCATCCAAAAGGACCATTGCGGGAAGTTCCCCACCGCTAAGGACATAGTCACCAATTGACCATTCCTCATCTACAAGTCTGCTTATGACTCGCTCATCAATTCCTTCATACCGCCCAGCAATCAAAATTAGATTATCGAGCGAGGCAAATCTACTAACCGCGGTCTGGTTGAAAAGCGACCCTTGTGGCGACAAATACACAATTAACGTCTGCTGTTCGCCGATCCATTGTCGTGCCGCTGATACTGCTTTTTCCAGTGGAGCAACCATCATAACCATGCCCGGCCCACCACCATACGGACGGTCATCTACCGTTCGATGCTTATCCTCAGTGTAATCTCTTGGATTAAAACAACTGACATCCACTAACTTATTATTTACCGCTCTACCACTGACACCGTGCTCAGTAATTGACGTCAACATCTCCGGAAACAAGGTAATAACGGCAACTTTCATTAATCTACGCCTATACAAGGTACCTTGGTGAGTTAAAATTCCGGGTCCCATGACACGATGATCTTTTGTTGGACAATGTCCACTTTGATCACAAATTCATCAGAGTAAGGAATCAAGCGCTCATTTCGATCTACACTATCTCCATCGCCTTTCACTAGCAGAACGTCATTGGCACCTGTCTCTAGCAGAGAGTTTACTGTCCCCAACCGAGCTTGCTCTCCTTGATATTCATTAAAGACATTAAGCCCAACTAATTGATACCAATAATAGTCATCTACCTTTAGTGACGGCAGCACAGTCTTTTGCACCAATACATCTTTCTGACACCACGCTTTGGCGACATCTCTATCATCTATATCTTTGAAATGAACTATTAGTCCATCACCATGCCGCTTAAAATCGTCTGCTGTAACCTGCTGCAAACCACTTGCTGTATCAATCCACCAAGGCTGATAGTCAAGAAGCGCTTCAATATCTTCAGTGTATGAGAAAACCTTTAGCCATCCACGAACACCGAACACTGTTGTTATTCGTCCGACGATAAGCATTTCGGGAACACTATCATCGCTAATCATAGGATGATCTCAATACTAAGCCGCTTTCTTAGCAGCCTCTTTTAATAAGGCAGAAACACGATCACTAACTTGTGCACCTTGGCCCTGCCAATAGCTGGCGCGTTCCAGATCCACACGCAAACGCTCTTCAGCGCCACGAGCAACCGGATTAAAGAATCCAATACGCTCAATATATCGAGCATCACGCGCCTTACGTGAATCAGAAACCGTTATGTGGTAAAAAGGACGTTTTTTTGCACCGCCTCGAGCTAATCTAATTGTAACCATCTGTTGAATCCTATGTTCGAGCGGCATTATCGCCAAACTCGATGCTTGTAACAGAGTTACGCAAGCAGTGCGTGACTCTCCTGAAAGGCGCGGTATGGTACGCCAAAAGTATGACAAATGAAACTATTTTCAACTAAAATTATCATCAGAGATGGGTATTTTTGATCCTCGCTATAAATAAACTCTACCGGATCAAAATTTAGGAAAGCCACCCGGGGAGCCGCCATCACCAGGTGACATCATACCGCCCATACCTCGCATCATATTCTGCATACCCTTACCCTTCATTTTTTTCATCATTTTACCCATTTGCTTATGTTGTTTAAGCAAACGATTTAAGTCTTGTATGCTCGTACCGGAGCCAACGGTAATTCGTCGTTTTCGAGAACCATTGAGAATATCGGGGTTTTTACGCTCCTTTGGGGTCATGGAGCTAATAATGCACTCCATCTTATCAAACTGGCTATTCGCATTATTTTGTTGGGCCATTTGCGCCATATTACCCATACCCGGTAATTTCTCAATCATCCCCGCCATTCCACCCATACTCTTCATTTGCTGAAGCTGATCCCTTAAATCCTCCAGATCAAAGCGCTTACCCTTAACAACTTTTTGCGCTAATTTTTCGGCTTTCTTTTTATCTACCTTACGCTCAACATCTTCAATGAGAGACATTACGTCACCCATACCTAAGATTCGGGACGCAATTCGCTCAGGGTGGAACGGCTCAAGCGCATCAGTTTTTTCACCAACGCCCATAAATTTAATTGGTTTACCGGTGATCTGTCGAACTGACAGTGCTGCTCCACCTCGAGTATCACCATCAACTTTAGTTAAAATAATACCTGTTAGTGGCAAAGAGTCGTTGAATGCTTGTGCAGTATTAATTGCATCTTGACCAATCATGGCATCAATGACAAATAGCGTCTCAATGGGATTAGCTACTCTATGAACCTGCTTTATTTCATCCATCATCTCACCGTCAACATGCAACCGCCCCGCCGTGTCAACAATTAGCACATCAAAAAACTGGGTCTTAGCCGCCGCTATAGCCGCCGCCACGATATCCACAGGTTTTTGACTTGGTTCACTTGGAAAAAATTCAGCATTAACGTCCGCTGCCAATGTTTTAAGTTGCTCGATTGCTGCTGGACGATAAACATCAGCGGAAACCACCATAACTTTTTTCTTTTCACGTTCAGTTAAAAAACGTGCTAACTTTGCCACCGAGGTTGTTTTACCTGCCCCTTGTAATCCTGCCATCAAAACCACCGCTGGCGGCTGTGCGGCTAAATTGAGAGATTCATTCGCTTCGCCCATAACGCTTTCAAGTTCGGCCTGTACAACTTTTAAAAATTGCTGACCTGGGTTGAGACTGCTAGCGACCTCTGTACCCAAAGCTCTGGTTTTAACCTTTTCTACAAAGGTTTTGACCACAGATAAGGCAACATCAGCCTCCAGTAAAGCCATACGCACTTCACGCAGTGTCTCTTGTATATTTTTCTCACTGAGACTCGCCTTTCCAGAAATTTTCTTTAAACTCAAAGAGAGTCGATCACTTAAACTTTCAAACATGGCCATTACGCAGATTCCTAATTGATGTTTATCAATCACTATTATAACAATAATTACACACTTCTCTTCACCCTAAGCGCCTAATATGCCACACTCTATGTACATAATTTATCGATTTAAATCATGCTCCAATCAATATTAGGTGTCACTTCGGTTTTCTTGTATGTAGCAGGCTTTTTTTACCTATTAGCCAAACTACTAAAACAACCCTTTGCCGGCACCCTAGTCCTTCAAACAATTACGGGTGCGGCTATCATGCTGCATGCTTCTGTGGCTGTACAGCTTCTAATTTCACCTCAGGGACTTGATCTGAGTTTATTTAACATATTTGTTTTGGTTGCATTTATTATTAATTTGATTGTTTTTATTAGCGGTCAAAGGAAGCACTTGTATAGTATGTGCTTGGTGCTCTTTCCACTTTCCGCCCTTAGCCTAGTAGCGGCAATGACAATCCCCGGAACCAAGCCAGTAGCGCTGATATCGGCTAACATTCAAATTCATGTGCTTTCCTCTATTCTTGCCTATAGCTTGCTGGCTATTGCCGCACTGCACGCATTACTAACTGGCTATCAAAACTGGCATCTAAAACATAAGCGACAAAATTGGCTAATGCGAACTTTTCCTCCCATGCAAACAATGGAGACGTTTTTATTTGAACTAATTTGGGCTGGTGAAATTTTACTTACGTTGTCATTAGTTAGTGGGTTTTTGTTCTATGAAAATATGTTTGATCAAAAATTGATACACAAAGCCACTCTAAGCGTGGTTGCTTGGATCGTATATGCCATGTTGCTTTGGGGACGACATTATCGCGGCTGGAGAGGTGTCAAGGCAATCAGTTGGTGCTGGGTTGGTTTCATTGCGATATTAATGGGCTATGTTGGTAGCAAAGTGGTTTTAGAATTTATCCTGGCCTAGATCCTTGGTGATTCTTACGAAAATGCTAGTTGCCAAATACCATCAAGTGATACAACATAAGCGTTTGAAATTGTAATGGATGTTTAAATTTGGATGGTTCAGACCCCCTAATTCTTTGGTTAGTTCTTGTAGTTCTGTTGCTGATTTCAGCTTTCTTTTCAGGATCAGAAACAGGCATGATGGCCCTTAATAGATATCGCTTACGTCATCAGCGAAAAAGAAGTTCGGGAGCGAGGCGTGCGGCAAAATTACTGGCAAAACCAGATAAGTTGATCGGACTTATCTTAATCGGTAACAACGCTGTAAATATTTTGGCTGCAATTATTGCTAATATGCTGGCAATACTTTATGTTGGCGAATCAGCTGCCCCCTGGGTAGCTACAGCTTCTCTGACTATAATGGTGCTGGTTTTTTCAGAAGTTACACCCAAAACCATTGCTGCACAAAATCCCGAATGGTTCGCATTTAAGGCGAGCCATATTCTTAAGCCCCTTTTGCAACTTTTGTCTCCCTTAGTTTGGATGATCAACAAGTTGACCAATGGGGTCATTATGCTACTGGGGTTTGATCCTAAAAAAGATCGTGATGATGGCCTAGATTCAGAAGAACTAAAGTCTCTTGTTGATCTATCCGGTCATAAGCTGTCTGACAGTCATCAGGGTATGTTGAAAGGAATCCTTGACTTGGAAAATGTTACTGTTGAGGACATTATGATCCCCAGAAACGAAGTACAGGGTCTAGATTTAGAACATAGTATTGATTCTCTTACCAAAGCTATACTTGGGTCTGAGTATTCTCGACAACCGATTTTCAAGGGTGATATAAATAACATAGTAGGTGTTTTTCACGGCCGCAAAGCTAATCAAATCTTCCGATCTAATGATATTACCCATGGTGCTCTTCAGTACATTGCAGAAGATCCCTACTTTATTCCCGAGAGTACGACGCTGACAAATCAACTCTTGAATTTTAAAAAAACCAAGAAACGTTTTGCTATTGTTGTTGACGAG
>DNBN01000250.1:0-2901 GCA_003491845.1 Porticoccaceae bacterium
AAATAAAATATTATTTTTGTTACAACGATAAACCTTTCCCATGAGCCTGGTGTTCTACGTGTTTAGATAACAATCTGCTCTGGGATGATGGTATTTGTCATGTAGGTACTTAAAATTACTATCAAAAAACGAGTAAAAAGGGCACACTACCTGCCTTTGAGCGATGAATTTGGTTGTCGCTTTTTAGTTAAGGAAATAACCAAATGAAGCGCATAGTGGTTGGTATATCTGGTTCTAGCGGCGTAATCTATGGCATTAGACTGTTAGAAATGCTGGCGGAAAATGATGACATTGAAACACATTTAGTGATGAGCAAAGCTGCCCGTATGAATATTGGCATAGAGACAGACTGGTCATCTGCTGCTGTGGAAAATCTTGCTGATCACACTCATAATGTGAAAAATATTGGTGCAAGCATTGCTAGCGGTTCGTTTCGTACTGAGGGCATGATCGTCGTTCCATGCTCGATGAAAACTCTGTCCGGCATTGCCAATTCTTATGCCGATAATCTTATTGTGAGAGCCGCAGATGTCATGTTAAAGGAGCGAAGAAGATTAGTTATTGTTCCTCGTGAGTCACCTCTGCATTCGGGGCACTGCGAGCTTATGCTGAAAGCAAGCCAACTAGGCGCCATTATATGTCCTCCATCTCCTGCATTTTATACCAATCCGCAGACAGTCGATGACATCATCAATCACTCGGTAGCAAGAGTGTTGGATCTATTTGATATTGAGGCGGACAATCTTCAGCGGTGGCAGGGAAATGTCTGATAATCTTCAGGCTTTTTTTGCGTTTGTGCACAAGGAGTCTGTTTTGACCTTATCTATAGCTGATGACAATGGGCCGTGGAGTGCTCCTGTACTTTATGTGGCGGATACTCAAATTGAACCTTTTGCTTTGTACTTTTTATCGTCTCCTAATAGTCGACATGTGAAGGCGCTAGATAATAATGTTATCTGCGCGGCCTCAATCTATTCGGAGTATACAGGCCGATGGCAGTCAATTTGTGGCGCTCAAATGCAGGTGCAAATAAGCGCCGTGGAAGAACACAGTAATGAACTGATCAAAACCCTTTACTTTGATCGTTTTCCTGAAGTAGAACACTTAATTGATCAGCCTAAGACTAACCAAGAGAAACTAATTGGTGCTGCTTTTGATAAAAGTTATTTTTATCAAGTTGTACCTAGTTTCGTACGCTTTACTAACAATGCAGATGCGTTTGCAGGGCGCACCGAATGGTATTATTAGCGACTAGTTTTCTGTCAGACTAAAGAGTTCCGTGTTACCCCCTCGAGCGACTACATTTTCTGTGAGAGTGCGTTCACTTAGAAACCAAAGTAGCCATGAAAATTGATACTCTGCATTATTCTTTGGCCATTCAATTAGAGGAATTATACTGTCTTTTCGTTGAGCCAAGAGGTGTCTTATTGTCTGGCTGTCGCTACCCAAGGTATTAGTGACCAGCCCCCCCAGAGCTGGCTGACAAATAGTACTGGAAATTGTATCTAGATCAGTAAGTATCAAGAGATTCTTCGGCACTCCTGAGGTTATTAGGCGCTTAGTAATTTTCTCTACCGCCAAGGCATGTTCTGGTTCTGTGGCAACGATCACTGAGCAGCCGCATAGTAGTGCCGAAGCGACTTGTCGTAGTCCAAGGTCTAATGAATCTTCGGATGTTATTACCACTAGCATAGGCCCTCGTCCTACTAAACGAAGCTCATTTTTTTCGCCGGTAGGCCCGGGTAGTCGCAAAGGTTCAGCTAATTTTTGATTAACAATGGACACAACCGGTAGCCCCTCTAGGTACGGTATTAGTGGTGTAATACAGTTAATACGCTTTTTGATAGGATAACTTTGCCACTCCAACATAGCTTGTTCAGATGCTTCTATGAGATCTTTTTGCAAACTAGTAGTATCAGGACTCACCTCCGAGTAGCGAGCCATAGTAGTTCCAACAGAACTGATCTGATCTATTGTATTCGTCTTTTGTTGCTCGCTACAGAAGCGAAAAAGATAATTTGGACCACCTGCTTTTGGTCCAGTTCCCGATAAACCTCTTCCCCCAAATGGGTTTACGCCAACCACAGCGCCCACCATATTACGGTTTACGTAGGTGTTTCCAACGATAGTTTTTCGATAGACGGTCTCAGAAAATGCCTCAATACGGCTATGAATACCAAGAGTTAGGCCATAACCTGTAGCGTTTATTTGATTGATAACCGCATCTAAATTTTCGGCATTGAACCTGATTATATGGAGTATAGGGCCAAAGACTTCTTTGTTTAGTTGATCTATTGACTTAATTTCAAAGGCATGTGGTGCGACAAAACTCCCCTGACTAGTGTTGTCATTCAACTTTGTCTTGGCAATTAAGGTGCCTTCTCTATGCATTTTTTCAATATGTAGTAACAAAGCTTTTTGCGCGGTTCTGTCGATCACCGGACCAACGTCACTGCTCAGGTATCTTGGGTCACCAATATTCATGCTGTGCATTGCACCTCGCAGCATTGTCAATACTGTGTCTGCTATATCCTCTTGCAAAAACAGAACTCTGAGGGCAGAGCAACGTTGGCCTGCACTCAAAAATGAAGATGCAATTACATCGTCTACAACCTGTTCTGGTAGGGCAGTGGAATCCACTATCATACAATTTTGACCGCCAGTCTCGGCTACAAAAGGAATAGGCCCTCCACTCCTAGTAGCTAATTGTCGATTAATAATCATTGCTGTTTCTGTTGACCCAGTGAAAGCAACTCCTGAAATGCGGGCATCTGTGATAAGAATATTTCCTATTTTAGGGCCACTCCCTAATAGTAACTGCAATACGTTAACAGGCACTCCGGCGCGATGAAATAGAGATACGGCATAATGGGCTATCAGCGGTGTTTGTTCTGCCGGTTT
>DNBN01000250.1:3126-5412 GCA_003491845.1 Porticoccaceae bacterium
GCAGGTGTTTGTTCTGCCGGTTTAGCTATGACGCTATTTCCGGTTACTAGGGCAGCCGCTATTTGACCGACAAATATGGCGAGAGGAAAATTCCAAGGGCTAATACATAAAAATACTCCCTTACCTCTAAATTGCTGACTATTCAGTATACGTCCTTGCAGGGCGTAGTATCGACAAAAGTCTACTGCCTCTCGAACCTCTGAAATTCCATCAGCTAGAGTGCGCCCAGCTTCTCGAGCAAGCAGGCTTGCAAGTTTGGCACAATCCTTCTCAAATAAATCTGCAGCATTCTCTAGGGCTTTTGCTCGATCCTCTACACCAGATTCTTCCCAATCCGCTTGGGCTGCATGAGCTGAGGTAAGGCTGTCCCAAATTAAAGCATCATCTGCGCCGCTGTAGCGACCGATAAGATGCTGGTTGTTAGATGGACTGTAGTGATTTTTCAAATTTCCCCCTACAGATTGACCATTGATAATGGAGTGAGCAACTAATATGTTATTTGAGGTGTCGTTGACCACAGATAGCAAATTTTGGGTTTCTGTAACAGAATCTAGGTCGATTCCAATAGCATTTTTGCGATATTCTCCTGCCGCTTCAAATATTTTTTCCGGTAAGGGGATTAAACTATTTTGATAGGGAGAGCTCTGGGTAACCACATTTTCAATATCCTGCAAAAGTACATCAACGTGAGTATTTTTATCTAAAAAACGATTAACAAATGAGCTATTAGCACCGTTTTCTAGTAGTCGCCTGACCAGATAGGGCAGTAAATCATTATGATTCCCAATAGGGGCGTATATACGTACCGAGGATTGGAGGTGAGGATGTTGTTTGTAAATTTCTTGGTACATGATGTGTCCCATGCCGTGGAGACGCTGAAACTCAAATTCCTTGTTTGCAGCAAGTTCTATAATCATCGTGGCTGTGTAGGCATTATGGGTGGCAAATTGTGGATATATTTCTTTGCTAGCTTCAAGTAAAAGTTCGGCACAGTGCTGATAACAAAGGTCAGTATTAGACTTTCGTGTAAACACTGGGTAATTAGTCAGGCCTAGCTCTTGAGTGTGCTTTATTTCCGCGTCCCAATAGGCTCCTTTTACAAGCCTTACCATGAGTCGACGATCTGTTTCTTTAGCTATTTCAATTAGCCATTTTGCCGTGTCCGGCGCCCGTTTTTGGTAGGCTTGTAAAACGAACCCAAGTCCTTGCCAGTCCCTTAAATCAGCATCTCTTGCCAAGACTTCAAATATTTCACAGGACAGATCAAGCCGGTAGGACTCCTCGGCATCTATCGATAGTCCTATATTATACCGTTTTGCTTTTAGGCAAAGTTGCTTAATCCGGGGTAATAGATGCTCCATAACACTGGCATAGTGTGGATAACTATATTTGCTAAAAAGTGCTGATAATTTGACAGATATGCCGTTTTTTACTTGCACTGATGCATCTTGGTTTGTAGCGGAGCTGCCTATCTCATCAATTGCAGAACTATAGGATTCAAAGTATTTAAGTGCATCTTTCTCTGTTCTTGCCCCTTCTCCGAGCATATCAAAAGAAAATCGAGCGCCAGGACCATTCTGTTTGTTGCCGCGTTTAATGCCCTCTTTGATTGATCTTCCCAAAACATATTGACCACCCATAATACTCATAGCTCGCATTATTGCAGAGCGAACGAAAGGTTCACTGATACGTCCAATAAGTCGTTTTGTCCAGTTTTCGGTTTTTTGAGTAATAGTACGGTCAAGGTTGACTACTTGACCTGTAAGCATAAGTCCCCAGGTTGAGGCATTCACAAACAGTGACTCTGATTTACCCTGATGGTCGCTCCAGCTTCCCTGCTTAATTTTCTCGGCGATCAATCGATCAGCTGTCAAATCATCTGGAACCCTCAATAGAGCCTCAGCTAGACACATCAATGCGACACCTTCAGTATTAGAAAGACCAAACTCTAGTAGGAAAGCATCTAGCATTCCAGACGATTCCTTGCTATCGCGACAATTAACAACTAACGTTTTCGCCAAGTTAAGAATTTTATGCCGTCTATCTAGTGAGATAGATTTTTGTTCAAGTAATTGGCTTACAAATTGATGTTCACTCTGCCCGGCAGGCATCTGTAACTTTTTCCGTAATAACTCATGTCGCATAAAAAATCCAATATAATATTAAAATAGATATTCTGTATATTGGACTAAATTATTTAGATAATGGCTTCAAAAATGTGTTTTTAGAGGCATAATATGCTGCAAAAAATTTAAATATTAGCATTAAATATAAAAAATAAGCTTT
>DNBN01000239.1:0-8534 GCA_003491845.1 Porticoccaceae bacterium
ACCGACTTTGTGCGTAGAGATATTATGCATGATATTAAAACTGAACTAAAAGAACCTAAGGTAAAAGTAACTCGAAAATGACCTTAGCTAGGTTGGTTTTTTGTACCTATTTTTTTACCATTTTGTTGATGAGTGGCACACTAGCTGCTCATCAACAAAAAAGTAGCATCACAATTATCCAGTTAAATGCTTCAAAGAACACCCTAGAAATCACACATAGATTCAATATTCATGATGTAGAGCATGCATTAAAAAAAATGGAAAATGAACATTGGGATATTGTCACTGATAAAAATGCTCAGACTAATTTTAGTCGTTATGTCCAACAGCAATTTCACATTAAAATAAACAAAACAACCCCCGTCATGCTCAATTATATAGGCCATGAGGTGGAAGGTAAGTTTTTTTGGATCTATCAAGAAATAGATATTACAAAACCACTATCATCGATCAGCATCTCTCATACAGCGTTGCAATCAGTGTGGGCATCACAGGTTAATTTAGTCAATATTGAAGGATTTGGATCCATTAAATCCCTGCGATTTTCTAAACAAGATAGTTGGAAAAATTTGACTCTGTCTTACCCATAAATCGGCCATTGATGAAGACATAACGGCTAAGGGTAGCGTTAATTTATGCTTAAGCGGAATAGTAATCAGTCATGCTGATGCATATATTATTCTTTTAAAAAAAATAATGTCTGCATCAAACTCTACAAAAAATATATTTTTCAGTTTAAAAGACTTTATTCTATCGCCACCGTTATACGAGTTCACTCAAGTATGCTTAAATAAATAAAATTACTTAAACTTAAAGGTGTAACTTACATGTCAGAAGGTCCTAGTTCGAATAATTTCAACAAGGATAATAATAAAAAGATCCGCAGCCAAATCACCACAAAAGCCCTAACCAGTTCTCACAAAAAAACAGTCTCTTCGCCTCGTGCCAGAAAAAGCCAACCACGTTCTCACGAAATCCGTAAGGTGTTGATCGACTGTGCCACACCTTTATTTTCCCTCTATGGTTTTAATGCTATATCTGTTCGTGACATAGAAATAGTCGCTAATATGAAAAGAGGAGTATTAATTTATCATTTCAAAGACAAAGCTAACTTTTGGCGAGCCGTAGCTGATAATTTGTTTAATGTGATTGATACTCAACGACGCATAAGAATGTCAGTTCTTAAAGATGTGTCAAAATTAGAGGGTGTTGCAATGTTAATACGTTTTAACGTACGACTGGCATCAGAGCACCCGGAATTTGCACGATTCCTCACCCAAGAAACAAAGAACCCTTCCTGGCGTCTTGAATATCTTGTTGAAAACCACCTAAAAAGTGCGAGTAAATCTTTACAAAAATATGTCACTAGTGCGTTAAACATAACCAATCAAGAATTTGCCCATTGGTACTATATTATGTTCACTGCCAGTGCAGGTATATTTGCGAGCGGTCCTGAGTGTGCATTATTATTCGGTATTGATTCCCACCAGCCTGATATCGTAGAGACCCATAGCAAGATGTTAGTGGCGTTATTAATGGCCCCCTATAAATACTGAATGCCATCTAAAGTAAAAGAGAGCTAACTCAGAGCTTTATTTTGTCTCTAGTTAGTGGATCTGTAGCCCTAAACTTAATTTCAGTATTTAGCATATTTTTCTTTGTAACGGCGCCAATAAAGTGTAAGAATTTATTCATGGCAGTAAGCCACAACCGATAAAGGTAGAAACCATGCGCCAAATAAAGCTAACCAGTCCCGGTGGACTCAACAACTTACACTTAATTGATGTTGCAAAACCCAAAGCAAAACCAAATCAAGTTGTCATTAAGGTTGCCGCAAGTAGTCTTAATTATCATGACCTACTAGTGGCATTGGGGCAAATTCCTACTACAGATGGCAGAGTAGTTTTATCTGACTGCGCTGGAGAAATTGTAGCTATGGGGGACCAGGTGTCCCGATGGAAGCTCGGTGATAAGATTATGAGTTGCTGTTATCCCCATTGGATCGAAGGCCCACCACAGGCAGAGTTGCTTAGTTTTATCGGTGACAATGAAGACGGATACTCAACCGAGTATATCGCGATATCAGAGAACGCCATTACGTCCATACCACAGGGTTGGACAATGGCTGAAGCAGCTACCCTTCCCTGTGCTGGACTGACCGCATGGCGCGCGCTTGTAGAGCAGGGTAATCTGCAGCCTGGGGAAACTGTCCTAGTTCAAGGTACAGGCGGAGTGTCTATATTTGCGTTACAGTTAGCGAAGTCGATGGGGGCCAACGTAATCGCTACTACATCGAGTGAGTATAAAGCCGAAAAGCTGCGAGCTTTGGGTGCTGATGAGATAATTAATTACAAGGAACAACCTGCGTGGGGTAAAGCTGTACTGGCTAAAACCGACGGACTAGGGGTTGACCATGTAGTGGAAGTTGGTGGCGGTGGTACCTTTGGTGAATCTGTGCGCGCTGTAAAAATGGGTGGGCACATCGCGCTCATCGGCGTTCTTAGCGGCCCCGCTGTCAGCGAAATCATTCTTCCTCGAATTTTTATGAAGCAAATTAATCTTAGCGGCATTGCCATGGCCAACCAGCAGTCGCAACTTGCGATGATTAACTATTTAAATACTAGCGACATCCGGCCAGTCATTAGCGACACCTTTGACTTAGCTCAGCTTGCCGATGCCTTTGCTCATCAAATTGATAATAAACACTTTGGTAAAATCTCTATCACGATGGCGGGTTAATGATAGATAAGGTTAGGGGCTATGGGATTTTAGCCCCTGCTGACTTAGCCGACCGCTAAAATCCTGCCGCATGGCCGTCCTTGCGAGTTTCTGTCGCACCCCAGTAGACGCCATTCTGAGCGCGATGAATGGCCTGATACCCGCCATATGGGCCGTTTGCATACTGCACCCTATGCCCCAAGCGCATCAAATCACGAATTGTCTGATAGGGATAGCCGGTTTCGAGATTTAAAATACCGCCGTTGCTCATTCTTTCACCAGTAGGCTCGGAAGAACCACTGTGGTGAATGCGCGGCGCATCACCAGCTGCTTGAATATCCATACCAAAATCAACCATATTTATGACAATCTGAGCATGTCCCTGAGGCTGCATAGCACCCCCCATCAAACCAAAGCTCATCCAAGGCTTGCCGTCCTTGGTAATAAACGCGGGTATAATGGTATGGAATGGCCGCTTACCGCCCTCAAACACATTGAAATGATCTTTTTTAAGACTAAACATTTCACCGCGATCTTGTAAAACAAAGCCTAATCCAGTGGGCGCCATACCAGAACCCATCCCGCGATAGTTACTTTGAATTAACGACACCATATTGCCCTCTGCGTCAGCGGTAGTGAGGTAAATAGTATCGCCCTCCTCCAGCAGGTTGCCGGCAGGATATGTATTACTGGCCTTAGTCAGGCTTAGTAACGTGGCACGTTTTTTTGCGTAATGTTTAGATATAAGTGTACTTACAGGAATATTATTAAATTCTGGATCAGCATAATATTTCGCTCTATCCTCAAAGACAATTTTTTTAGCCTCCGTAAATAAATGTACGTATTCAGCTGAATCATGAGACATCTTGGCTACATCAAATTGCTCCATAATATTTAAAATTTGTAATGCTGCTATGCCCTGTCCATTGGGTGGTAACTCCCACACATCATAACCACGATAGTTAGCACTAACCGGCTCTATCCAATTGCCTTGATGAGTAGCCAGATCCTGATATGAAAGAAACCCACCATTCTCAGCCATGAAATTAGCAATCACCAGAGCAATATCACCCTTGTAAAATGCATCTCGCCCTTCTTTTGCTAATGTCCTTAATGTCATTGCAAGATTGGGGTTTTTCCAAATTTCACCATGAGCTGGTGCGCGGCCCTCTAAGGTAAATTGATCAGTAAAACCCGGCCACTTAGCTAAAATAGGTACTGCCCTTTGCCAGTAGTAAGAAATAAGTTGCGATACGGGAAACCCTACCTCTGCATAAGCTATGGTTGGTGCTAACAGGTCACTCATTGGCATTTTTCCAAATCGCTCATGTAACATAAACCAACCGTCTACGGTTCCTGGAACACTTACCGGCAGTGGACCATGTGAAGGAATAGCTTCATAATTATTATCAATAAACCACTGTCTTGATAGTGCTTTAGGAGAGCGACCTGAGGCATTTAAACCATAAAGCTTCTTGGTCTTGGCATCCCACACAATAGCAAATAAATCACCGCCAATACCATTGCCTGTAGGTTCTACTAATCCTAACAACGCGTTGGCAGCAATAGCCGCATCAACTGCATTACCACCTTTTCGCATCACATCTAGTGCAACTTGAGTAGCTAATGGTTGAGAGGTCGCAGCCATTGCCTGTGTTGCTAACACCGGCGAGCGCAGAGCAAAGGTTTTGCCTGTAACCCTATCCGCACCTTGAGTCGATTCAACTAATAAACAACATAACAACCAACCCATAATCATGATGTTTTGACTATTCTTCATCACGGTAAACTCCTACGTAATTATTTTTGTTATTACTGCGATTCGCATATTTATTGGGCAAGCCAATCTAAATGGATCAATCATAGTCGAAAAGCAAAGATTCGAATATCCTGATCGTAGTAGAGTAACCCATTATCCATGTATATTACATTGATCAGCATTGGTCCTAATCAGATCGGCAAAGGTAACTAATAAAGCCTCTGGTAGCGTATGCCCCATCCCATCGAAGCGTGCAAATATTGCGTGAGAAATATACTTTTTAGTTTCTTCACCACCACTCACATTAACCAGTAAATCTTGATTGCCATGAATAATCAGTGTAGGTACTTTAATCGTTTTAAGTAGCTGGTTCCGATTTTTTGCTGTGCGTATAGCGGCCATTTGACGCAGGTAACCTGCTGGATTATTAGACCGTTTAAATTCTACTTCAACCTCTCCTGACACTTCAGCATCAGTCTGGGGATACCCCGGACTAGCAAACATTTGACGAGTCGCAACCGAATTATCTAATGCTGAGATACCCCTTGGAATCGGCTTAACCATCTGACGCGCCACCGCGAAGGATGCTGAACCTTTGCCTATAGCACCCGTGGTGGACATGATTGAGGTCAGTGAGTGAACACGATTAGGATATAAACCAGCAATCAGCTGGCTAATCATACCACCCATTGACATACCAACAATGTGTGCCTTAGTAATACCTAAGGCGTCCATTAAACCAACCGTATCCGCCGCCATATCATCCAAACTATAGGGAGTCTTAACAGGAATACCAAATAGCGAGTTTAGGGCTAGCCTAAAAAAACCCGGCGCTACCTGCCCCTCCATCTTATCAGTCAATCCTATATCACGATTATCAAATCGTATAACTCTGAAACCACGATCGACAAGAAGCTGGCAAAAAGGCAATGGCCAGCGAATTAATTGATTATACAAGCCGGCCACTAACAAAATCGCAGGCGCTTTGGTATCACCAAACGACTGATAGGCCATGTTTATCCCATTTGAGAGAACAAATTTTGTTTCACCATCTGTACCACTTAAGATACTTTTCATATAATTCTCGCCTTAATATTTTCCCCACAAAGAATTTCGGTAAATCATCTGAAAACTCGATAATCCTAGGTACGTTGTAAGCGGTTAAATGCTCTGGGTAAAAGTGCATTAGCGCCTGATCAGCCAATTCAGAAATTTTTAGACACGACAAATAACCTAACCGCCTTACCAGCTTTAACATCATGAACACCGGTCACTGAACAGCCTATAATATCAGGATGACTATAAATCACATCCTCAATGTCATTGAGATAAACATTGAAACCGCATATCAGACTATATCTTTAAGGCGATCGACGCTACGGATAAACCCATCATCTGCCATGACACCAACATCACCTGTCCGTAATCCGTAACTAGCCGACAAAATCAATTGCTTGGGCCGTAGCTGACCTTTCCCCCAAAAATAAAACCATGCCCTTGATGAGATTCCCAATTAACCTACCCGGATGGATATCTCAGTATGAAGAAACGTTACACCGAAGAACACATTATCAAGGCCATCAAAGAGCATGATGCGTGACTCAAAGTAGATGACATCTGCCGTGATCTGAATATATCCAATGGGACATTTTTCAACTGGCAACGTAAATAGGCTGGATTGGAGGTTAACCAGGCTATGCGGCTTCGACAACTGGAGGCTGAAAATAATAGACTGTAAAATCTTCTAGCCAAGAAACTGTTGGAAAACCAAGCCATGAAGGATGTTCTGTCAAAAAAATGGTAAATCCCGCAAGTCGCAAGCAGGTTGCCAACGCGATGGTTCAGGAACATCAACTTAGCCAAAGAACAGCCTGCCAACTTACGGGCATTAGCCGGACTGTTTATCGCTATAAAGCTAAGCAGTGTGATGATGAGCGATTGAGAGTGCGCTTATGGGACTGCGCTTAAAGGAGCTAGGGGTAAAGCAATCGGCCTACGGCTATCTGCTGCTCCATGGCATGCTTAAAGCCGAAGGGCCAGTGGTTAACAAGAAGCGTACCTGTCGAATTTATACCGAAGAAAGGCTTCAAGAGCGTACTAAGAAGCGGAAGAAGCAATAGAAGCCTCGACAACCAATAAAAGTACCTATTGAAATTAATCAGCGTTGCTCAATGGATTGTGTCTCTGACCAGTTGAGCAATGGCCCCCGTTGCCGGGTACTCAATGTGGTTGACGATTTCTCCAGAGATAGTTGGTCAGCTAGTATCAGTATCAATCAGCGGCAGACAGGTTGCGAGGTTTCTCGATCAACTGCGTAAAGCGCAAGGCCGGCCTAATAAGATTGTTTTTGATAACGGTACTGAGCTTACCAGCAAGGCAATGTATTTTGGAGTCAAGAATTATTAGTAGGCCTGGGTTTTATCCAACCACAAAAGCCAACTCAGAACGCTTTTGTGGAAAGTATGAATAGCACACTTCGAAACGAGTGCCTCAACCGGCACTGGTTCAGAAGTCTCGATCAGGCTCGCTGCGAAATTGATCAATGGCGATACCACTACAACCATATTCGACCACATAGTTCTTTGAACTATCTGCCACCGGTTGCATTTGCAGAACAGGTAGCGAAACTTTTGTATATCTCATCAAGCCCGAGGTAATAGGGATGGGAAAATGTCAAAGAGGTCAGTGGTAACCTTACTCCAATAAACTATTGCAATATTAAACGGACCTTAAATATTTAAAACCATAGCTGTCTAGCTAAAACTGTTGACACAATTTTGATTTGCACAGACATGATTTACAGCGTCTCAAGCTCTCACAGACTAGTCTTATACTATCTGTAATGTAAGTGACGATTTTGAGAATTATGGGCCAACCAGATACCCGCAGCGTAGTATCAATAACGTTTAAATAAATACGCTATTTTTATAATTATGAAACAACAAATAAACATTGTCTGGTTCAAACGGGATCTTAGAGTCAACGATCACGCACCACTTTTTCATGCGACTTCTGAGGGTAGACCAGTACTGCCGATATACGTGATAGAACCACAATATTGGCAGCAATCCTTTGCCTCTCGACGTCACTGGTCATTCATCCATGACTGCTTACATGATCTTCGAGACCAAACCGATCTTCTTGGTCAAGCGCTCATCGTACGAGAAGGTGAAATTTGCGATGTTTTTAATGATATAAACTACAAATACACTATAAAAGGGATATTTTGCCATGAGGAATGTGGCAATAATTGGACCTATCAGCGCGACAAAGCGGTCATAACATGGTGTGCAAATAATCATATATCCCTTCATGAATTTCCTCACAATGGAGTAGTAAGGCGACTCAAAAGTCGTGATGACTGGGCAAAGAAACGTCACTCACGGATGGCCGAACCGCTGATTCGGGCTCCGGAAAAGATACCATCACTCAAATTGGAATTTATCGGCGAAATTCCATCAGTACAGAACCCAATGTTTGGTGATGCTATCAACGGAACTGTTCAGACAGGTGGGCGCCAAGCAGGTTTGAATACACTAAATAGCTTCTTAACTCAGCGATCCTCATTCTATATTCAAACTATCTCGAATCCTAGACAATCCGAATACCATTGCTCTAGGCTCTCAGCTCATCTTACCTGGGGCTCGCTGTCGGTAAGAGAAGTGGTCAAAGCTGTGAAAAAACATGCACAGACCGGAAATTTTGAGCACCAGGGAAACCAAAAAAGAAATTTGACAGCGTTTAACTCACGTCTGTCCTGGCGCTGTCATTTTATGCAGAAACTAGAAGACCAACCAGCCATCGAATTCGAATGCATGCACAGTGCCTATGAGGGTATACGAGAAGATGATAACCCTACATTTTTCGATGCGTGGGCTGAGGGGAAAACAGGATATCCTATCGTCGATGCCTGTATGCGTAGTCTAAACCATCGCGGTTGGATCACTTTTCGTATGCGTGCCATGCTAGTCTCATTTGCCAGCTACCATCTCTGGTTAGATTGGCGAAAAACCGGTTATCACTTGGCAAGAGTATTCACCGATTATGAGCCGGGTAT
>DNBN01000239.1:8809-8931 GCA_003491845.1 Porticoccaceae bacterium
ACCGATTATGAGCCGGGTATTCATTACAGTCAGTTACAAATGCAGTCTGGGGTGACAGGCATTAACACCACACGTATCTATAATCCTATTAAGCAATCCCAAGATCAGGATCCTGGAGGCCA
>DNBN01000239.1:9189-9818 GCA_003491845.1 Porticoccaceae bacterium
TTCATTAGACAGTGGGTGCCAGAGCTGCGTCAGGTAACAAACATGTGGATACATGAACCTTGGAAAATGAGTTCTGCCTTACAACAAAAAGCCAATTGTCTACTAGGTGTGCAGTATCCGATGCCAATAGTTGATCACACCTCAGCTATACGAGCAGCTCGAAAAAAACTGAGTGTTGCTCGTATTCAATCGGATTATGAAAAAGAAGCTGACCAAGTTTTTAAGAAGCTGGGTAGCCGCCAGCGCCGAGCTAAACAAAAAGTGTCTCCCACAGATAACCGCCAAATCTCACTATTTGAATAAAGTCCGAACTTTTCAGCAAGTGTATTAATCAGGGTAAAACAATATTAAAATCGCCATCAGACGAACTTAGTAATGAGAAAAATTTGACTAATCTTAGCCGACTCCCATCAATAGATAAGTCATTAGAAGTCAGCAGATCTGTGATGTCTACTGCACCGATTAAAATATTTACTAGCATCTCATGCGACAGATTAATACTGACTTCCGCAGATTCATCCATCGGTCCCTCCCGGTAATACATAACTGAATTACGTAGGGTCAATACAAAATTTCTATTGAGTTTGATAAAACGTATATTGAGGACAAGAGTTTCACCTTCAGCTTTT
>DNBN01000275.1:0-2713 GCA_003491845.1 Porticoccaceae bacterium
CTTGGTCGGGAATGGTTAAAAGTATTTCGAAGTCGAGTTCAAACTTTTGATGACCCACTGATGCAAAATTATCTTGAAAATCTTCTTTATAATCTTGCAACTTACAGTGAGCTTGAAGATCCAAAACTAGAGCTTGTTATTGTAAACAATCCAACCATGAACGCCTTCGCTGTTCCTGGTGGTGTCGTCGGTGTGCATACAGGCATTTTTTCCTTTGCAGAGACTGAGGATCAGATGGTATCTGTGCTAGCCCATGAACTTGCACATCTCAGTCAACGGCACTTTGCAAGAGGCATTGAAGCACAGCGTAAATCTACCACAGCAAGCCTTGCTGGATTATTAGCTGGATTGGTTCTGGCAGCTACTGTGGGAGGCGATGCGGGCATGGCTGCAATGGCCGCAGCCCAAGCATTGGGCATAGAAAATCAGTTAAGGTACAGCCGATCTAATGAAAAAGAAGCAGACAGATTTGGATTGCGCACCATGCAAGCAGCTGGACGTGATCCGCAGGCCGCAGCTGAAATGTTTGAAACCATGCTAAAACGGCTGCGCTATGCAGGCGATCGACCACCTGAATTTTTGTTAACCCATCCAGTTACCGAAAGGCGAATAGCGGACGCACGAAGTCGTACCATAGGTAGTTCCATGAGACACTACCCGGAGAATCCGCAATATTTTCTCTTGCAAGCCAGAGCATTGGTATCACTGTCCAACACGGCAACGGACAGTATCAAACGATTTACCGGAAAGCTTAACGCCAATACGTTGCAGCGAGAAGCTGCCATGTATGGTTTGGCATTGAGCTATATGAAGGATGAAAACTACACTAAAGCTGATATTCTTCTGGAAGACTTACTGAAATCTAAACCCTATGATCCAGTGTTTAATTTCACAGCAGTTGAGCTTTATATCGCCAAAGAACAATATTCAATAGCCCTACAAAAGACGTCCCAACTACTCAATAGAAGCCCTAATAACTACCCTTTGTTATCCCTTCGGGCTGAGGCCCTATGGCTAGATCACCAATATGAGGCCGCCAGTAAGATACTTACTCAATTAACAAGAAAGCGTAATCAAGATCCAATGATTTGGTATAGGCTTGCAGAGGTTAGAGGATTAGCCGGCAACATTTCAGGCGTACATGAAGCTAGAGCAGAATATTTCATATTAGTCGCCGCATTTAGTCTTGCCCGAGAACAACTCAATCTAGCACTAGGACTTGTCAAACACGACTTTAAGCGCTCTGCAGTTTACCGACAGCGTCTGCGTGAAGTTATTGAAATGGAAGAGAAAGCTGAGCGACTTTAACTAAGATATTCAGCTTTGAAACGCATCATTCTGTCAAGAGACTGAACAGCCAGTTGAGCAATATTGTCATCTACAAATACTTCATTACTTCCCACCTCAAGACAAGATAATAGATTTTCTAAACTATTCATTCCCATCCAGGGACAGCTGGCACAGCTTCTACAGGTTGCTCCGCTACCACCAGTGGGAGCCACTAGCAGCTCTTTATTGCCCACTGCTTGTTGCATTTTATATAAGATCCCCTGATCAGTTGCCACAATTAGGCGCCGATTAGGCAGCTGTATCGCAGCTTCAATCAGCTGCGATGTTGAACCTGCCACATCCGCCAACTGAACGACAGAATCAGGCGACTCAGGATGGACCAACACAGCTGCATCAGGATAGACCTGTTTGAGGTCCAATATACCCTTGGCCTTAAACTCTTCATGAACTATGCAGCTGCCATCCCACAACAGTATGTCAGCGCCAGTTTGCTTCTGCACATAACCTCCGAGGTACTTGTCGGGGGCCCAGAGAATTTTTTCGCCCAAGCTATCAAGATACTCTATAACTTCAACCGCGATACTCGAGGTAACAACCCAATCTGCACGTGCTTTTACCGCAGCAGAGGTATTTGCATAGACCACAACCGTACGATCAGGATGCTGATCACAGAAGGTAGCGAACTCATCTGCAGGGCAACCAACATCTAGAGAGCAAGTTGCTTCCAATGTAGGCATTAATACACGTTTTGTAGGAGTTAATATTTTTGCTGTCTCCCCCATGAACTTGACCCCTGCAACCACCAAGGTATCGGCGTCATGGTGATTGCCAAATCGCGCCATTTCTAAGGAGTCTGAGACGATACCGCCTGACATTTCGGCGAGTTCTTGGATCAGAGGGTCAGTATAGTAATGAGCAATGAGAACCGCATTTTTTTTGTCTAGCAGTCGCCTAATTTTATCGCTTAAGTATTTATTTCTTGAGTTGCTTTGCGGCTTGTTAGAACGCTCATGTGTGATGTAGGCCTCAACAATTTCTCTCTGTTGTTCCACTAGGTAACCTGCTGGCTGCTGACTTTTCATTAACTATAAACCTTACAGCAATAGCTAAAACTGCGACAGCCAGTAAACAACGGCGGTCACAACGATAACTAGCACGGCAACTGCGGCAATCGCATCAGCTTTTGAGTCGTCATTAGCATAGGGATCTTGATCATTCTTCATTAAGTTTTTACCTAGTCTTATAAAAAAACACATCCTATCAATTTATACGTAAAGTGTCTCAATTTGTTTCACATTTGAACCGCAATAGTAGGTTAAAATATTAGGGTGACAAGTAACGTTAAATAAACCGATAATCTAGAATTTAGTGTCGACGTCACTGTCCAATTTAAATAGGACATGCCGCTGTAGCTATGTTAGAA
>DNBN01000275.1:2933-3496 GCA_003491845.1 Porticoccaceae bacterium
CCGCTGTAGCTATGTTAGAAAATTAATTAAATCCTGTAGGCTAAAGAGCTAAACAAGCTGCCACAACTCGCTTGGCAAGCTAGGCGTATATAAAAGTCTATTTTTTATGCACTATTATGAATATCAAAACCTAAAATATTCTGATGGCACAAGATGACAGTAACTGGAATCTACTAAATTATGCATGATGAGCTTATCCGTTCTTTCTTTTATATTTTTAGCGGTGGTGCGGCTATAGCCTCTGTGGCGCTCTTTGCTCGCCAGCCACTCTTGGTCGCTTACATATTATTAGGAGCCATTTTAGGCCCCTATGGACTTGCTCTAATTACAGATACAGACTTGATTGGTCAAATCGGCGGTATAGGTATCGTTTTTTTGCTCTTTCTTTTGGGTCTAGATATGCAACCACAGGTCCTTCTTAGAGTACTAAAAAAAGTAACTCACATCACGTTTATTAGTTCTTTTTTGTTTGCGGGCGTTGGCTTTAGTGTTGCCAAACTTTTTAGTTATAACACCATAGAAAGCTTTTTCATCGGCTCTGCAATGATGTTTTCTAGCACAAT
>DNBN01000034.1:0-2333 GCA_003491845.1 Porticoccaceae bacterium
TGGTGAGTTTAGAATTACCGGTAATCAGAACTTGATTATCAGTAATATTGACCCCGAGAATAAAGATCAGATTCAGGCAATAATTGAGGCCCATAACATAAGTTATGGAGCCACAGAATCACCTACTCGTCTCAATTCTATTGCCTGCGTGGCCTTCCCAACTTGTTCCTTGGCGATGGCTGAAGCGGAGCGGTATCTTCCGGACTTGATTACAAAAATTGAGACGTTGTTGGTTGAAAATGGCATCTTGGATCAGCCAATTAATATTCGAATGACCGGTTGTCCAAACGGTTGTGCGCGTCCATTTTTGGGCGAAATTGCATTCGTAGGGAAAGCCCCTGGGAAATACAATCTCTATTTAGGTGCAAGCTTTAAAGGCGATCGACTGAACAAGTTATACCGAGAAAACATTAACGAGCAGCAGATTCTCGACGAGCTGAGCCCATTATTTAAGGATTATGCCACTCGTCGCAATCAAGATGAGTATTTTGGCGATTTTGTGATCCGTGCAGGGTATGTAGCGTCAGTGGAAAATGGTTTAGATTTTCATGGATAAGAATCATAGCCCGCTGGATGAACTAAACACTTTATTGGAAAGAAAATCAGCTCAAGAGAGAGTAGAATTCGCAGTCGAAACTCTACCTGAAAATTATCTACTTGCATCCAGCTTTGGGGCTCAATCTGCGGCTAATCTGCACCTGATAACCCAAGTCGTCCCGAATATCCCTGTAGTGCTATTAGATACAGGATACCTTTTTCCTGAAACCTATCAATTTGTTGACCAACTAATAGAGTCACTAAAGCTCAATGTAAAGGTCTATCAAAGTAAGATGAGCCCGGCTTGGCAAGAGGCGCGTTATGGAAAGCTATGGGAAAAGGGTGCCAGCTCCCTTAAGGAGTATAATCAGCGTAACAAAGTTGAGCCGATGGATAGGGCGCTAGACGAACTAAAGATTGGCACTTGGTTCGCCGGTTTGAGAAGAGTGCAGTCATCGACTCGCACGCACATTCCCGTGCTTCAGAGTTTTAAAAAGAGAATTAAAATCCACCCAATCATAGACTGGTCTAATCAAGAGCTGCACAAGTATTTGGTTAAACATAAGCTTCCCTACCATCCCCTTTGGGAAAAAGGCTATGTGTCAATTGGTGATGAGCACAGCACTCGACCTCTCGCTGTCGGTTTGTCAGAGGAGCAGACTCGTTTTGCGGGAGGTCTGAGAGAATGTGGCCTTCATGTGGATAATCTAGCTGGCCTCTAGTTCGTTTGTGAGTGGTTTATATGTGCCACATCTCATGCATTGGGAGACTTGGCGGAGTGCTAGCCTGAGGGCATGGCATTAGATCCAGAGAGGTTAGATAATCCGAAAATAACTGCTGTTTGTAGTCCGCTTCAGAAATATGTGGAGCGAAAAGTTCTATAAAGTCTTTCATATGCTTAGCTAAAAATAGGTTTTTATTAAAAGCAAGCCACGTTGTGCATCGGGGTAATATGTCTTTTGTTGAATAGCTGATCAAATCTCTATCAGCTTTTTGATCGAATGCCATGCTAGCGATAATACCTACTCCAAACCCACGTCTAACATAAGTTTTAATAACATCTGCGTCTCTCGCAGTGAAGATAATATTGGGCTCAAGGCCTCTATTCTGACAGGTGCTTATAAATGAAGATCGTTCGTTTTCACCTACGTGATAACCAACGAGAGGGTACTTGGTAATATCTTCTAGGGTGATTTTTACCAGATCACCCAGTTCATGTTCGTGGGGAAATAATACTAGTCGATCCCATTGGTAACATGGGATCTTGACAATGTCAGGACCCAAGTCCTCATTCCCTGATGCAATTGCAAAATCTACCTGTTGTTTTTTCAGTAGTTCCACTATTTGCTCGGTTGAGCCTTGTTGTAGGTCTATCTTAAGATTTGGGTATTGCTTATGAAAATTGAGAAAGACCTGAGGTAGCACATACTGAGCCTGAGTCTGTGTGGTTGCAATTGTAAAACTACCAGAAGGCGAGGCGATAGTATCCGTAGTTAGTCGCTTGATATTTTCAACTTCTTGGAGAACCTTTCGCGCTCGATTTAGTACTTCTTCACCGGTTTTGGTTAAGCCTGTTAGAAGCTTTCCGTTGCGTTCAAAGATTTTCGTTTGCAATTCATCCTCAAGCAACCGCAGTTGCTTGCTAATACCTGGCTGAGAAGTATGAATTTTCGCAGCAGCAGAGGTAATGCTGAGGTTGTTGTCCGCAATGGCAATTAAGTAGTTTAGTTGCTGTAATTTCATGGCCGTATAGACGTCTAAATAAAGTAGGCGCAATGTACCATAGCAAGGACTGC
>DNBN01000034.1:2690-3193 GCA_003491845.1 Porticoccaceae bacterium
AGCAACCACTAACTAGTCATAATTGGCTACATGAGCAACAAACTCGCTAATATCTCGGCACAGTCACCAGCGAAGTCCGATCCATGTTCTCTTGATCAAAAGCAGATTTCGAGTCGGGACTCTCTGGCGTCCATAAAAGGCAAGGTGTATCTGGTGGGGAGTGGGCCTGGGGATCCTGATTTGTTGACTCTAAAAGCCTATAAGTTGCTCCAACGCGCAGAAGTGGTTTTACATGACTCCCTAGTCAGTGAGGATATCCTTTCACTCATTAATAGCCGCGCACTTCTTGTAAATGTGGGTAAGAGAGCTAGTCATCATAGTAAACATCAAGACGAAATCAACGAGCTCTTAGTAGATTATGGTTCTTCAAGTCGCTGTGTGGTGAGGCTGAAAGGCGGGGATCCCTTTGTCTACGGAAGGGGAGGAGAGGAACTCCAAGCCCTTGTCACTGCGAATATTGCTTTCGAAGTTGTACCAGGAATTACCGCCGCATCCGGGTGTGC
>DNBN01000302.1:0-6965 GCA_003491845.1 Porticoccaceae bacterium
AAGCTATTTTACATGCTAACCAAAGGGTGGAATCCTGGCTAGCGCAGGCGGAAAATTTGATACCCAATATTCCGTATCAGCTACAGCCGGTCACTAAAAGACTGATATTTTCAGTTAAGCCACCCAAAACTCAGCAACATCAAGAACAATCAGCTTAGAAGATTATTTATGGAAAACCCGCAGTCCCGACAGGTGCTCGCGCGGCATGGCAAATCTTTTTATTGGGCAAGCTTTTTTCTAGGCTCTCGCTTAGCCAATAATGCTGCCCGACTCTATGAATTCTGCCGCTTTGTCGATGATTTGGCTGATGGCGATCTGCCAAACAGGCAAGAATCATTAGAAGACATACGCCAGAGCTTAGATACCGGTGAAGACTCTACCATTGAGGAATTATCAAAATTTCTTGATCTTGCTAAGGAATGCCGTATTCCACTTACTGCAGCAAGAGAATTACTGGACGGTATGCTATTGGACCAGCAGCCGACAGAGGTTAAAAATGAACAGCAGCTGCTACGTTACTGTCACGCTGTCGCCGGTACTGTAGGTCTAATGATGTGCCAAGTGTTAGAGTGTAAAACCGCTAGAGCCAAGAGCTTTGCCATTGATCTAGGTATTGCAATGCAGCTGACGAATATCGCTAGAGACGTTCTGGAAGATGCTAAGATGGGACGTCGTTATCTGCCTTCGGTCTGGTTTAGTGAAGATATTGCAATTGAAGACATGGCCTTGGGGAAAACCAGTAGCCATAAGCCCGTCGCAGATGCTATCGATCGTTTGCTGGTCATGTCCGAGGCTTATTATAATAGCGCTTTGATTGGTATTAGATTACTGCCTTTTCGATCAAGGTTATCCATTGCCATTGCCCTTCGTGTGTATCGTCAAATTGGTTGGGTTCTTCAGCGCAAAAAGATCACTTGGTGGGAAGGTCGTGTAATGGTAGCCGCCCCGGAAAAAATTATGCTCTCTTTGAGAAGTTTTTCTGAACTGTTACCGCTAACCGTACCAAGTCATAATGCTGAGCTTCACAAAAACTTAAAGGGTTTATCCGGTGTCCAGTAACAATGTAATTAACCTTGATTTAGCAATTATTGGTGGCGGCAATGCAGGTATTACCTTAGCCAAAAAACTAGCCGAACAAAAAAATAACTTAGTTACTACTGTTTTCGAACCTAAAACACCACAGCAACGAAACTGCTGTTGGAGTCTATGGGCAACACCAGATCAGCAAGCAGAATTAAAACACTGCGTACTTGGTAGCTGGTACAAATGGCGATTAGTGAGTGGTGAGGAGGACGTATTACTTACCAGTAAACATTTTAGTTACCTTTGCCTCAGTTCTGCTGACTATCTACAGCATTCTGAGGACAGTTTAGAGGGCTGCATAGATATAAAACGAAGCCCTGTAGATAACTTGACGGGACAGCATGATTTTATCTCACAGGGTCAAAGCTATAGAGCTGAACACATTTTTGACAGCCGACCTTTCGAAGAATCTACACATGGATTAAAACAGCATTTCTTAGGCTGGGAAATTCGCACCAAGCAGCCTATGCCGGACACTACTGTTGCCACTTTAATGGATTTTCGCGTTGATCAATCAAGAGGACTGCATTTTATTTATGCGCTCCCCTTCTCAAACCATCATCTCTTTGTAGAATCCACCATGATTTCACGTCAGTTGGAAGACAAAGATTGGTATCGGCAGGCGATTAGTGAATGGCTATGTAACCAGGGCATTGAAGTAGAAGAGCTGATCCGAGAAGAAATTGGCGTTATACCAATGGAGGACGTCACAAAAGCATCATCA
Organism: Porticoccaceae bacterium; assembly: GCA_003491845.1. GTDB lineage: Bacteria > Pseudomonadota > Gammaproteobacteria > Pseudomonadales > Porticoccaceae > HTCC2207. The sequence continues at coordinate 1,808 of DNBN01000302.1, forward strand.
AACGAATCTAAAATTGGCGCGGCTGGTGGTGCTGTTCGCTTATCTTCAGGCTATGCTTTTAGCGCGATTCAAATCCAGATGGCGACGTTAGCCAAAGGCATATCGAAGGGTGATTTTGTGATACCACAAACGACATCTGGTTTTTTAAACACCATGGATAATATTTTTAATGGCGTTCTTCTATCAAAGCCGAATTTAGCACCAAAGATTTTTCTTCAGACCGCTAAGCCACTTAATGGTGACCAATTTGCTCACTTTATGCTTGGATCAGCTGGCTTTTTTGAGTGGCTTAAAGTGATATTTTCCATGCCGAAAGTGCCCTTTATCAAACAGGCTTGGAAACAGGTATTCAAGCATGACTAATATTGACATTATTGCGATTATGGCAGTGTTATTGATTGGTGTTCCCCATGGTGGGTTGGATGGCGCGGTAGCACGGCGTGTCGGCTGGCCCGCAACATCATTAGCCTGGATATGGTTTAACCTTTGCTATGTGATAATCGCTACACTGGTTGCCGGTTTTTGGTGGCTTTTTCCTACTGCTAGTTTAGGTTTGTTCTTGGTAATTTCAGCGCTGCATTTTGGCGTAAGTGATGTGCGTCAGACAATGGAAACTAGCAAACATAATTGGCTGCCGATACTCGCGCACGGAGGACTAGTTCCCGTTGCCATTCCAAGTTTTCAGCCGGAAGGTGCCTCCGCTATATTTAAATTGTTAGTTGGAAATGAAGGCGCCAATAGGCTCATGGGGATTATTGACGTTGCTTTTTACTGCTATTTATTGATAGTGTGCGCTTACATTTTATTTTCTTTAAAACATAAAAGATGGCAAACCCATGCTAGCAACCTTGTTTTTTTATTAGTTTGCGCCTTATGGCTGAGCCCCTTGGTAAGCTTTTCACTCTATTTTTGTTTTTGGCATAGTCGCGTTCATATGCTGCGTATCTGGAATGCCTTGCCCGTTAATGAGCGGTTCCGAAGTGGTATAGAAGCTGTGATGTATAGTTTTTTCGCTTGGTGTGCTGGGGCTGTTATATTGTGGTACTTCCCAAGCGCCATTGAAAGTGCTCTTGTACAACTTACATTTATTGGTCTAGCGGCTTTAACGGTACCTCACATGATCTTAGTAGACTTTGTTGATTCTAAAATCCACCGGCTAATATCGTGAGTAATATAACCGATCGTAAAGCCGACCATATTCAACTAGCTTTGGCGAAAGAGCATCAGGGTATCGCTATCTCTGGTTTTGATCGAGTACAGTTTGAACACAATCCCATACCAGAGATGGCACTGCATGATACAAATCTTAGTACTGAATTTTTAGGCCATGCGTTAAATGCGCCCATTATTATCGGTGCCATGACCGGAGGTTGCGATAATGGCGATTTAATCAACCAACATCTGGCAGAAGCTGCAGAGCAATCCAAAGTTGTTTTAGCTCTCGGGTCCCAGCGCGCTGCGCTGGAGTTGGGCCTTGCACAAAATGTTAGAAGGTGGGCACCTAAGGCAGTGATCTTGGGTAATTTGGGCGCTACTCAACTACAACAGCAAGGTGCTGAGCTAGCACGAAGAGCTGTGGAGAGTGTTGAGGCTAATGCATTAGTGATTCATTTAAATCCTTTACAAGAACTCATTCAGCCAAAGGGGGATCGGGATTGGAATCAGGTACTTGATGCTATTCACCAATGCTGCTCGACATTGTCACAACCAATTATTGTCAAGGAAGTGGGATCAGGAATCGGACCAACTTCCGCCAAGAAATTGATCGACGCTGGGGTCAGCTGGATAGAGGTTGCTGGTAGAGGAGGAACCAGCTGGGCAAGTATAGAAATGGCAAGAAATCACTCAACTCATGAACAAATGATCGCTCAGCCCTTTCTTGATTGGGGAATGGACACTGTAACCTTATTGCCACAACTTGCCAGGTTGTCAGAAGAACCCTATTTAATAGGTTCCGGAGGTGTCAGGCATGGATTAGACATTGCTCGCTGTATTCGTTTAGGAGCTCCAATGAGTGCTCTGGCACAACCATTTTTAAAACCTGCTTTACATTCTACTGAAGCAGTCATCGAAACATTGTCGATACTCTCAGAACAGTTGCGTTGGACAATGTTTTTAACTGGCTGTAAAAATCTCCAACAACTGGCAAAAGCGCCTCTATGCAGTAACCAATACGGCTGTGAAAAAACGACTATTTAATTCGCTAATTAGCCTCAAGGTTTTTAGTAAAAATAACCGCGATCGCCAGAATCACTGATAACAAAAATAAATAACAACGATTGAATAAAACTACTAGACCAATACCAAATCTTCGTCATAAACTACGCACAGAAAGCAGTTATAATACAAGTACAACTAAGCCATTAAAATTATAAAATAATTAGCATGTTAATGCAAGTCATTATCATTTGCATTTAGAGTAATAAGTAACGGTACCAAAAAATAGATACCAAATAGTCAATAGCGCTCTGATATAAATCTAGAGCGAGAACCCGAGGTGATAAAAATGAGTGACGACACGCAAGGAAAATGCCCCGTAATGCACGGCGCTTTAACCAGCAATAATTCTAGTGGCACCAGCAACCGTGACTGGTGGCCTAATCAGCTTAACCTGAGTATTCTTCATCAGCATGATCAAAAATCAAATCCTATGGATGAAGCTTTTGATTATAGTGAAGAATTTAAGAAGCTTGACTATGCAGCACTAAAACAAGATCTGAATGACCTGATGACCGATTCTCAAGATTGGTGGCCAGCAGACTATGGCCACTATGGCCCTTTCTTTATAAGAATGACCTGGCATGCTGCTGGAACCTATAGAACCGGTGATGGGCGTGGGGGTGGTGGCACTGGAGCTCAACGTTTTGCGCCACTAAACAGCTGGCCGGATAACGGTAACCTAGATAAAGCTCGGCGTTTGCTATGGCCGGTGAAACAAAAATATGGCAACAAAATAAGTTGGGCAGATTTACTTATTCTTGCCGGTAATGTCGCTATTGAATCAATGGGCGGAAAAACCTTTGGTTTTGGTGGCGGGCGTCCAGATATTTGGGCTCCAGAAGAAGACATTTATTGGGGCGCAGAAAACCAATGGTTAGACAACAAACGTTACTCTGGTGAACGTGAATTAGAAAATCCTCTAGCTGCGGTGCAAATGGGCTTGATTTATGTCAACCCAGAGGGGCCAGATGGAAATCCTGACCCATTGTTGAGTGCCTTTGATGTCAGAGACACCTTTGCCCGTATGGCAATGAATGACGAGGAAACAGTAGCTCTGGTAGCTGGCGGGCACACCTTTGGTAAGGCTCATGGAGCTGGTGATGCTGGACTAGTCGGGGTAGAACCAGAAGGTGGTCCCATAGAGGACATGGGCTTTGGCTGGAAGAGTAATCATGCGTCAGGCCACGGCAGTGACACTATTACCAGTGGTTTCGAGGGCGCTTGGACGTCTAATCCAACGCGCTGGGATAATGGCTACTTCGATTTGCTATTTGGCTATGAGTGGGAACTGGTTAAGTCTCCAGCAGGTGCTCAACAGTGGCATCCCATTAATCCAGAAACTAAAGATTTAGCTCCAGATGCGGAAGACTCATCAAAGAAAGTAACCACTTTTATGACCACAGCTGATATGGCGATGCGAGAAGATCCAGCCTATCGCGAAATTTCCAAACGGTTCCATAAAAATCCTGATCAATTTGCCGATGCCTTTGCTCGTGCATGGTTTAAACTTCTGCATAGAGACATGGGGCCTATCGACCGCTATCTAGGGCCTGAAGTACCTACCGAAGAGCTTATTTGGCAAGATCGAGTATCTGCCGGTACAAAAGACTTTGATGTTTTAGCTGTTAAAACTAAAATTGCAGACAGTGGCCTGAGCATCCAAGAAATGGTGGAAACTGCCTGGGCAAGTGCATCAACTTATCGAGGCTCAGATATGCGCGGCGGAGCCAATGGAGCTCGTATTCGCCTTGCACCACAAAAAGACTGGGATGCAAACAAACCTGTCCAATTGGCCAAAGTGCTTTCAGTACTCGAACCGATTGCTGCTGACACTGGGGCATCTGTTGCCGATGTTATTGTGCTTGCAGGCAATGTAGCCATCGAACGAGTATCGGGGGCTGAGGTACCCTTCACGCCAGGTCGAGGTGATGCATCGCAAGAGCAGACTGATGTTGAGTCATTTGATGTTCTAGAGCCTGTAGCAGATGGTTTCCGCAACTACTTGCAAAAGATGTTTAGCGTTAGCGCAGAGGAAATGCTTTTAGATAAGGCTCAATTGCTCGGTTTAACTGCCACCGAAATGACTGTGCTAGTAGGTGGGCTGCGATCGCTGGGCATCAGTTCAGATGATCGTGGTGTCTTCACTGATAACACTAATGTATTGAACAATGACTTCTTCGTCAATCTGTTGGATATGAATATCGCATGGGAGGCCACTGGCGGCAACAGCTATCAAGGCAAAGATCGCGCAAGTGGTGAGAAAGTAAGAACTGCATCGAGGGTAGACCTCGCGTTTGGTTCCAACTCTCAGTTGCGAGCCATTTGTGAAGTTTATGCTTCGTCTGACGCAAACGAAAAATTCCAACGCGACTTTATTAACGCATGGAGCAAGGTGATGAACGCTGATCGTTTTGATGTCGCGTAAACTAAGCTGAGCTGCAAAACCGAAGGGCCTGATTGTTATCAGGTCCTTTTTTTTACGAGCGCGCCACGCCGTTAAGATTTACCTTTCATCCACCTCAGCCACCCAATAATTTCATTAGCAACGCCTCTCTGGTATTCGCTATAGGATTGTTCATCATCAATGAATTTATTAAAAACGTCATAAAGGCTTTTAATTGTGTCCTCAGAAGAATCTGAAAATCTCTTTATTTGAAAATTACTAATGTTGTCATCTATCGCTTTGCCAAGTTTATCTCCACACAGACTAAACAGAGATTTTTTTATATGACGCATAGGGGAGTAATTTTCTCCATCGCAATAAATATCATTCAACGTCGCCAAGGAGATCATTGATAGATTGGGTAAAAACATGGGGTTAACCGCATGTCCGCTGGCATATTCTGAGATCTCATATGATCTTCCAGTGAGTGAGTAAATTTGCAGCTTTCCTTGCAAATAAACAGAGTCATTCACCGGGTAGTTGTCCCAAAGAAAT
>DNBN01000302.1:7224-19706 GCA_003491845.1 Porticoccaceae bacterium
CATTTTTCCAACCCAGATCGATCATATCCAAGAGAAAGTATCTGGTCGCCCGTCCAAAAAATATCAAACTTATCGTCAAGTTTACCAAAATCTAACCAGTAATTTGCTGACATATCTCCCAGTGTTCTGATTAAAATTTGGTCATTTGAATAATAGCTTGGTACCGAAATAAATTGCTCTGCGTTGCTTTCTGAGGCTGAATACTCAGCTATATCAACTTGCAAATCGGCTAGCGTATCACTGACTTCTGCAGGTGCAATGTCATCAAAAAAAACTCCAAATATTGTTGGGGAAATCTGATTAATTTGTTCTATCTTTGCTTTTAAAAGCCGTTTTGAATCAAGCGAGAGGGGCTCGGTATATTATTAGGGCTAAATCCAATACCAAAATCAATGCCCTGTCGCTTAAAAACTTGAGATAACCTGATTAACCGACCCAAAATAGCTGTTGGATACGGTATGTCCCAATCATCACGTAAATATTTATCTGCCTTGGGGCACGGATAAAAAAAACGCCATACCATTATTACTGCAGAACGATGCATAGCTCTCAGTGACATCCCAACTCCAGATGGGTTAATCTGCTGGAGTGCAGAAGCCCTCGACTATTCCGCACTTGAACTTGTTCACTCTCTTATCTCCTATGTCGCCCTGCACTATTAACAGGAAATTATACTTGGAGTTACACTGATCAAAGGTTTACTTTTCTAATCGAATAATATTTTCCTGTAACCAATAGCTATCAAAATTTCACATGTGATGGTTAGTTTGATAATGTAAATACAATATTATTTTAGAGTATCAAAGAGGCTTTTTTTTGATAAAAAGACGTTTAAAAGGTTTTATCAACACAGCGGTTTTAACTAGTCCTAAAAAGGACGATTATCAACCCGTGCCGGGTGACATACAGCTACAAAAAATGCCAACGGAGAAGGCACCATCGGTACGAGTCCTATTGACGTTTTATCAGCTGCTTTAATTCTGCTATTTGAAACTGTAGATCACGCAATGTGGGTTCACCAGATGCTGCCGCTAAGGCATCTCGTTCTCGCTGATGTTCCTCCTCCAACACATTCACTACGATGCCAATAATCATGTTTAAAAAAGCAAACGCGGTGAAAAAGATAAAGCTAATGTAATAGGCCCAACTCAGCGGATAAACCGCCATGGTCTGGTACATAACATCGGTCCAGTCTTCAAATGTCATTACTCGGAAAAGTGTTAACAAACTGACGGCAATATCACCCCAAAGGTCTGGATTAATGGTTGCAAAGAAAGTGGACCCCACGGCAGCGTAGATATAGAAAATAATAAACATCATCAATAATACATAGCCCAGCTGAGGCATAGCTTTGATCAATGAATTTAGCAGCATGCGTAATTCAGGAATAATAGAAACCATCCGTAAAACGCGAAAAATCCTTACCAACCGGCCAATCAAAGCTAACTCACTATCCTCCACAGGTATCAAGCTAACCGCAACAATTAGGCTGTCAAAGACGTTCCAACCAGAACGAAAAAACTGTTTTTTGACAGGTTCTCCTAAAAATCTTACGACAATTTCCACTAAAAAAATAACGGTTATTACCCAGTCCAACACTCCAACTACTGAGACTAACAAGGGCGGTAAATCGTAAGTGCGCACGCCAATGGTCACCGCAGAAAAAACAATGATACCGATCACAAATAATTCAAAGGCTTTGTTAGTCCTTAACCGATAAAAAGACGACTGTAATGTTGCAGAAGAAGATGACAAAAAAAGTTTCATAGTTAAAATATCTACTGACTGAAGTGAAATAATTAATGCAATAGCATAAGAAAATACTTTGTAAATCGCTAGCCTTAAGACTACTAATTCAAAATGCCTAAGCACTTTTTTGTGGTCTATTTGGTTTATATTGACACTAAACAAAAAATATTGGCTAACTTACCGTAAATTAGAAAAAGGTTAAGAAAATCTTCTTATTGAGGTAAATATTGGATGCTCTCCACATACCATAGTTTTATTAGGGTCAGCATCACCGAGCATGTAAATATATCGCAGGAACTGGTGGGGCCATTAACGCAAATCCTTGATAGTCTATCTGCTGTTGTCTGGGACGTCATATCTAAAAACATGCCAAAGGGTCTGCAGTGGCAAATAATTCTACTCACAATATTTATTGCTACAGTATTTTGGATGCGCCGCAAAGGACGAGGTTCTAAAAATGCCCCAGGTTACGAGCGTCCAGCAACTTTAGTTTCATACATACTACCAACCGACATTTATACACATATCTCCGCTAGGGTAGATATTTGGCTTTGGATCACTGAACGGACACTTAGGCCATTGTGGGCCATTGGCTTATTTGCCACGCTAGGACCTAGTACAGAAACTGTGATCATACAACTATTAGAAACAACCATTGGCTCCAATCCAGGGGTTTCGCCCACATATATGTAGATGCTCTGTTACAGCTTAGTCATGTTATTGTGTTATGACTTTGTTTTCTTTCTAATTCATTACACAATGCATCAAGTGCCTGTCTTATGGGCAATCCATAAAGTACACCATTCTGCCGAAGTACTCACACCGCTGACAAGGTATAGAGAACATTTCTTAGCAGGTCCTATTTGGGCCGCAGGTGGAGCCCTTAGTTAAGGACTGATTGGCGGTGTGTTTGCGTGAATATTTAACGGCCAGCTGGTAGCTGCTACGCTGTTCAATATTAGCTTCTTTGCTTTAGTATTTGGCTTCAATGGCTCTTTTCGTCATTGCCATGTGCAATTTAATTATCCGCGTTGGCTATCATTATGGCTGCATAGTCTAGCAATGCATCATGTGCATCACAGCTACTTACAACACCATTGGGACAAAAATTTTGCTGCAGTTACCAGCATTGGGGACCGGTTATTTGGTACATTATATGTGCCTAAAGTAGACGAACACACGCCATGGAGCATCGACCCAAAAACACAATCGCAGCCACGCCCTTATTGACAAAATGTGATTGGACCGTTTCGCGGTTGGTATGCAATGTTAAGATCATCAGGTATCAAAGACGCTAAATCGCCAACGCAATATAATAAAAAATAATTTGCGTTATGGTTAAGACCATAACGAGATCCCTAGACAAGCCAAAGAGATCTTTTCACAAAAATATCTCGCAATAACGTTTTTTTCGCTACAACTAAAACTGATTAACCAGCACACCCTGAACAAAAGTTAGTTAATGGCGCCTGTGATGACTCCACAGATCCTGCGTCTATGGTTTTTATCCCGACAAAAGCTAGCTGAATATCCTTATCCTCAACAGAAGGCTGCACAGATGGCGTCGTTATATCTGCTCTTGACCGATAGTCTGCTTGCGAGGTATTGACCTCAACTGAGGCGCTAAGCTGATCTTTTTGTAGCAGCATTTTCTCAATCAGGCTACTCATTTTAAACGCCACATTTTCCGCTTTTTGTAATATCTCAGAGCCTTTAGACAATTGCCCAATTAGTGAACTTTCATTATCGCGACTAAACCTTGCCCCAGCTAAACTGGGAATAGCTGAGGACACATCTTTAACAGTAGTTAAACTATTTTTAGTGCCAGATAGCTTCTTGTATTCTGAATTGATAGGTTGTTCAAATGTAACCGCTGGCTGCAAGTTTTTATAGTTGGGCTTACGCATAAGCGTAACCGTTAAATCAGCGGTAATCGATATCATTTATAGTTCCACAATTTAGTTAAAAAAGATCTTTTCCAACCATCGAACAATCGACAGTAAAAGAAAAAACTTTAATTGTGTTCAGTTTTCTACAAAACTATATAAATTATCACCGTCAATTAATGTCGCACGACAAAAAAATTTACGTTACAAACATCAGTTAGCCATCAAAAAAGTTACTTTTTTGCACACCACAGCAGTCAGCGGGAGCTAACCGGAAAAGACGAAGTGTGAGGAAGACGCAATACGCTAGCCGAGAGAATATACCTTATATAATTTGACTCTTATGCTCCACCCAATATTTGTCCTTGAGAAGGCGTTTGTAAAGCTTACCTGTGGGATGCCGAGGTAATTCTCGATCAAAGTCGATAGATTTTGGGCACTTAATTTTTGCCAGATACTGCTGACAGTATACCATTAACTCATCAGCTAACTCTGGACTCACATCCTCCCAATTCACTGGCTGAACAACTGCTTTTACCTCTTCGCCAAAATCAGTATTAGGAATGCCAAATACTGCCACATCGGCTACTTTTGGATGCATGATCAGCCTATTCTCCGACTCTTGCGGGTAAATATTTACACCCCCCGAGATAATCATAAACGCCTTGCGGTCAGTCAGATACAAAAAACCCTCTTCATCTAAACGACCAATATCGCCCAGTGTGGTCCATCCATTAAAGTGCTTGGAAGACTGCGTTTTATCCGCATCATTGTGATATTCAAAAGTAGGACCATCAGCAAAGAATATGGTACCAGATTCACCAACAGCTACCTCATTGCCATCATCGTCACAAATATGTATGACACCCACCATAGCCCTACCCACACTGCCCTTGTGAGATAACCATTCATCAGAGTTAATCGCACAGAATCCATTGCCCTCCGAACCGGCATAATATTCGTAAATTATCGGCCCCCACCAATCAATCATTTTTTGTTTGACCTCTATTGGGCAAGGCGCAGCAGCATGTATTGCCACTTGAAGCGATGAGACATCGTATTGTAATCTAACCGATTCTGCTAACTTGAGCATTTTAATCAACATTGTGGGAACCCACTGACTATGGGTGATTTTATATATTTCAATCAAACGTAATGCTTCCTGTGCATCGAAATTCTCCATGACCACACTGGTACCACCGATTAAGAGGTTTGCCATGTTATACTTGAGCGGGGCGGCATGATACAGAGGTGCTGGCGAAAGATAGATAGTTTCACCGCTGAACCCGTAGAGCCCTTTGGCCAGCATCACCAACGCCGATGACTCTTCACCCACGGTGATATCGGGCAGCGGAATTTTCACACCTTTAGGTTTACCTGTGGTGCCAGACGAGTAGAGCATATCAACACCACATGCTTCATCGTCAACAGGCCATTTAACCATGCGATCACGCAATGTCTCATAGGACTCATAGTCCGGCACAGTGCCATCTACCATAAGTTTGTGTTCCACTGTCGGCATCTGCTTCAACATGTCTTCAGCTAACGCTGCCTTCGCTTTAGAACCTATAAACAACCGAGCGCCACAATCATTGACAATGTAAGCCGCCTCAGCCACCGTCAAGCGCGAACTAATCGCCGTGTAAAAAAGTCCGGAGCGCGCTGCTGCATTACAAATTTCAAGGAACCTCGCGTTGTTCTCCATCAATATCGCGATGTGATCTCCCGTCTGCAAGCCCAAGGATCGAAATAATTGCGATCCCTGACAGGACCGTTCATTAAGCTGCTTATAAGTAACTATTTCACCACTGCCTGCCATGATGTAGGCCGCTTTATCAGGAGTCTGTTTTGCAAGATCGCCAATATACATATTTTATCTCCGTTTGAACGTAGACTTAAGGTTATCTAAAAAGCTTCACACTGTAGTAAACACTAAAATTTTTTAAAATTAACTCATAACTTACTCTGACTCAACTAATAATGTCATCAACAATAACTACAATATCAATCAGGGTCTAATCAGACAAAATCAGAGCAACCGAACATCACCAAATTGATGAGGAAAAATATCACCCTGAAATATCATTATAATTGTGACAAAAAGCAACCCACTGCCAATAAAGGAAACCACTGAACCCAGCTTGCATTGAACCACGACAGAGAAACTGTGTTTCTGAGACTAAAACCAACAACAGATCCTGTGTAACATTTTTAAGACATTTGTATTACGTAGTTAGTTGCGATGAATCGCTTTTCGTATTCACTATAAATAACGTCTATCAACCTTTTTTTGTCGACATTAGACACCGTTTTCGCTACTGTCTAGACGAAATAATATTCCTATGGAGACTCATGTTGAGCAATGTTATTACCTCCGTTGTCGCGGGCATTGGGCAAATCACCTTAAACCGCCCAGAGGCACTCAATGCCCTGACATTAGATATGGTCAGAGATATTTCCACTGCTCTGCTGGAATGGAAGGATGACCAAAGTGTTGAGGCCGTAGCCATCAGGGGAAATAACAAACAGGGACCCTTTGGAGCGTTCTGCGCTGGTGGCGATATTCGTTTCTTTCACCGCGCCAGTATTGCAGAAGATACCGATCTAGAAGCATTTTTCACAGAAGAATATCGACTCAATCACCTGATATTTAATTACCCAAAACCTTACCTTGCCTTTATGGATGGAATTGTCATGGGTGGAGGTATGGGTATTTCTCAAGGCGCCTCACTGCGGCTGGTGACCGAGCGCACCAAAATAGCCATGCCAGAGACCAATATTGGACTGTTCCCTGATGTCGGCGGCGGCTATTTCTTGCCCAAATGTCCTGGCTACAGCGGTGAATACTTGGGGCTCACAGGAAAAGTTCTCAGTGGCACTGAAGCACTAGCCGCCAATTTGGCCGACCGCGCCGTGAACAGTGACAACTTAAACGATCTGTGGGACAGCCTCACCAATAACGAAATGATGACAGTGGAACAACGTATCAGCAGACTGCACAGCGTCATCGATAATCTGCAGTTAGCAGAGGATGATCGCTGGTTAATCACCGACATAGATCGAGCATTTAATCAGGCTTCTCCTGCGGATATACTAAAAAAGCTCAAACAAATCGATACTTCTTGGGCGCAGAAAACCTCAGATCTGCTAAATAAACGATCGCCACTGATGCTGCATGTATCCCTGCGACAAATCCAATTGGGAAGACACATGTCTCTAGCTGATGAATTACGACTAGAGCGCACTTTAGTAAAACACTGTTTTTATACTCACCATCTGGCGCGTACCGGAGCTTCAACAGACACCGCTGAAGGCATTCGCGCCCTCGTTATAGACAAAGATAATAGTCCAGCATGGAACCCAGCTCGTATTGAAGGTGTGTCTTCAGCAATGGTAGATCCGTTCTTTGTTAGCCCTTGGGCGGCAGAGGAACATCCTTTAGCTGATCTGGACTAGGACTTCTAATGACATTACCATTTGATAGGGTTTCTATGAAAAATGAGCGTAGCCGCGCAGTCATTATCGGCGCCGGGTTTGGCGGTTTGTCACTAGCTATACGCTTACAAAGCGTCGGGTTTGACACCATCGTTGTTGAAAAGCTTGATGCCCCTGGTGGACGAGCCTACGTCAAGAAAGTGAATGGTTTTACATTTGATATGGGGCCTACTGTTATTACCGTGCCACACTTTATTGAAGAGTTGTTTGCTCTGAAGCGAGACACTGATAACTTAGATCAGCCCGATTTTCCAGCCCACATTATGGATGCCAGTCAAAAACAGGGTACCGCAACTGCTGCCTATGCCGACATTGTTCCGATCAAACCGTTTTATAGAATTTATTTCGATGACAAGAGCTATTTCGATTACGATGGCGATCCTGTGCGTACCCGCGAGCAAATACAAAAGATTGCACCAGAAGATTTAGACGGTTATGAACGCTTCCATAAAGATGCTCAGGCCATATTTAAACGTGGGTTTTTAGAGCTCGGATACACTTTCTTTAACGACGCCCCCGCGATGCTAAAGGTACTGCCAGATCTATTAAAGCTGGACGCCGTACGCAGTCTTTTTTCCTTCACCAGTCGTTACTTTAGTAACCATAAACTGCGCCAAGTGTTTAGTTTTGAAACCTTGTTAATTGGTGGTAATCCACTTGTTGTACCGGCTATTTACGCAATGATCCACTTCGTAGAGAAAACCTGGGGTGTGCACTATGTCATGGGTGGTACCGGAGCGTTGGTGCAAGGTATGGTCAAAAAATTTGAAGAAATGGGTGGCGTTATTCGCTATCGGTCAGAGGTGGCAAGTATTGATGTGAATAACCGTAAAAGGTGGTTTAAGAAACCCACTATAAAGGGTTTAACGCTCACTAATGGTGAGGTAATAATAGCGGATGCAGTGATTAGTAATGCCGATTATGCGCACACCTACATGAAACTTATTGATCCTATTCACAGGCGCTGGAATCCGAATTGGCGGGTTCGCAACATGCACTACTCAATGTCACTGTTGGTCGTTTATTTTGGCTTTAAAGACACAGGAAAATTAGATCTTCGGCATCACAATATCATACTTGGCCCTCGCTATGAGGAACTGCTAACCGATATTTTTAAACGCAAAATATTAGCTAGCGATTTTAGTCAGTATCTTCACATACCAACCATTACTGACTCAGATCTTGCTCCCAAAGATCACCACGCCGCCTACACTCTAATACCAGTACCTCATAATGGCAGCGGCATTGACTGGTCGATCGAGGGTCCTAAACTAACTAACACCGTACTTAAATTTCTTGACGAAGAGGGTTATATTCCTGATCTTATGAGTAACTTAGTGCACAGTGAATTTATCACCCCCGATTACTTTGAAGATACCCTCAATAGCCATCTTGGTAACAGTTTTGGTGTTGAACCACGCCTAACCCAATCGGCTTTTTTTAGGCCGCACAACCGGTCCGAAGATATAAATGGTCTGTATTTGGTTGGTGCCAGCTCACAACCTGGTGCTGGAACACCCAGTGTTATGATGTCAGCGAAAATGACCGCACGCGCTATAGCTGATGATTTTTCAGAAACCATTGATAAATGGCGCAACGATTCATGATGTTCTTTGAGTTAGCTGAAGAACGAGTCATATGCCCTTTTTGTTGGGAAAGCATTACACTTTTAATTGACCCGTCTGAATCACAAACCTACACAGAAGACTGTTTTGTATGCTGCAGACCGATACTTATTAATACTGAGATTCAAGGTGACAAAATTCAGGTCAGTGTTACCCAAGAAGATCTAGGCTTTTAAACAATAAGATCAATACCCCTTTCTATTTTTATCTAAATCCGTTTGAATAGTTGCTCAGGAGCATAAGTGTTGCCTGTCAGGAGGTTTGAATGAAGCATTTATATTGGGTAATTTTGCTCGCACTGGTTACTGGTTGCAATACTGAATCCCGCGGTATTGTTAAGTCGTCCAAGACGATTTATTCCGGCGGTGACATTATAACAATGAGCGGTTCCTCTCTTTCGTATGCCGAAGCGGTGGTGATCGACCGTGACATCATCATTTATGTAGGCACAAGGGCTGAAGCCAACAAAAAGTACCCGAAAGCTAAGCATAGTCTGCTCAATGGCCGAACTATGATGCCAGGATTTATTGAGCCCCATGTGCATGCATCACTGGCAGCAAGCATACTCCCCAACGAAATCATCGCACCCTATGATTGGGTTTTCCCCGGTGAAACCAAAAAAGGTGTCAGTGGTCATGATGCTTATATACATCGTCTTACTGAATCCGTAGCTGCTAAAGCAAGCGCTGATAAAATATTTTTTGTCTGGGGATACCATCAACTCTGGCACGGTGACCTCTCAAGATCTTTGCTAAATAATATATCAAACGATCAACCTATTGCTGTTATTCATCGGTCCTTTCATGAGATTTACCTTAATGACGCAGCTATTGATACTATGAAGATTACTGAGCGTGACTTTTATGGTAACCCGCAAGTGGATTGGGCTAAGGGTCATTTTTATGAAGGTGGATGGATGGCATTGGCACCAAAGATGGCGCCCCTGCTGCTTGACGGCAGCAGTTATATGAAAGGCTTGGCCATAATGACCCAGCTGATAAGGAAGAACGGCATCACTACTATTGCCGAGCCTGGATTCCCCAATGTAAGTTTTGAGGGGGAATATGCTCTGTTGAAAAGCGAGATGGACAAAAAGCCTCCTTATGATGTGTATCTTATTCCCAATGGGACCCAACTTGCATCTATGAAAGGTGGTAACCAAGAAGCATTTGCCTTTATTAAAACGCTACCTGAATACAATACTAACAACCTTAAGTTCTTACCCAATCAGGTTAAGCTATTTGCTGATGGCGCTATCTACTCCCAATTAATGCAGATGAAAGATAACTACACAGACGGTCATCATGGTGAATGGATGACACCATTAAACATGTTACAAGAACAAATGAGTCTCTATTGGAATGCAAACTATAAACTGCATATACATGCCAATGGCGACAAAGGTATTCAGCAAGTACTTGATTTTACAGCCGCAGATCAGCAGGCAAATCCACGTCAGGATCACCGACTAACATTACATCACATGGGCTATTTCACCGATCTCATGGCACAGCAAATTGCAGATATGGGTGTAGAAGCATCAGTTAACCCTTACTATCTTTGGGCACTTTCAGATAAATATGCCGAAGCCGGATTAGGCGAGCAGAGAGCTAGAAATTTAGTCGCTTTAAACTCACTAGCCAAACGGAGCGTACCAACTTCCTACCACTCTGATTTTGCTATGGCGCCCATAGAGCCATTAACGCTTGCGTGGACAGCGATTAATCGAGTCACCTCGGGCAACAATAGAGTGTCACAAGAGCAGCGTGTGGATACTTTCACAGCAATGCAAGGAATTACCATTTCAGCGGCTAGAACCATAAACTTAGAAAATCAAATTGGCTCTATTGAATCAGGAAAAACTGCTAACTTTACCATTCTCAAATACAATCCCTTTAAAATTGATCCAATGCTAATCAAGGACATACCAGTGCTTGCCACAGTATATAAGGGCCAACTTTATGTGAACAAATCAGCCAACTTAAAATCTAAGATTGGTCTGATCGGTCTCTCACGAATGGGCCGTCCCTAAACATCAAAAGTAAGAGAACCCTGCGCGAATTAAAAAATATTAACGATGCACTGCTACCAAAATAGACCTGTATAACAGCCATTTCCATCACAAAGTCAGCTGCCCTTAACCCCCATTACAGGGACCTACCAACACCATCATACAAGTTATTATATGTATTTAGATATAATGGCTATTAGCGTGATCTAGCTCACAATTAAGATTTATTTAAAAATTAATGGCAACCATTTCATCATTCTCAGCGTAGATTTTGACATGTGCGTAGTTTTTTGCTGCGCTGTTAAATATAGCAATTAACATTTCGATCCATCAAACAATAACGGAGATCACTATGAATTTTCCAAAGATATTTAGTTTTTTGCTCGTTGCAGCGCTGGTCCTGCAAGGGTGTGGCAGCGGTACAAAACACGAACCAGATCCACAGCCGGCGCCGCAGCCTGAGCCGCAAAGCATTGTTGATGTAGCGGTTTCAAACGGCAACTTCACCACCTTGGTAGCCGCTCTTCAAGCCACAGGACTTGATGCCACATTGGCGGACATGGATAGCAGTTTCACCGTATTCGCACCCACAGATGATGCCTTTGACCTATTGGGTCAAGAAACAATCGATGCGCTTTTGGCTGATACCGAGACCCTTACCGACATTCTCACTTATCATGTTATTGATAGCGAAGTGGACTCAAGTGCAGCGATTTCCAGCGCTGGCTCCACCGTAGCTATGGTAAACGGCGATTCAGTGGGTCTGTCCCTTGACGGCGATAGTCTGCTAATCAACACCACAACGGTTACTCTAGTAGATGTAGAAGCAGACAATGGCATAATTCACGTGATTGATGCTGTATTACTTCCGCCAGCAGATCGCGGGGAACCTACCACCAATATTGTCGATACCGCGATCGCAGCAGGTGGCTTTGAAACGTTGGTCGCGACACTGCAGGCCACGGGCTTGGATGCCGTTCTGGCAGACGACACTCAGTCATTTACTGTGTTCGCACCCACTGACGACGCTTTCGCAATGATCGATCCAGAAACTATCGATCTGCTCCTAGCCAACACCGATGTACTTAGCGAAATTTTGTTACAACATGTGGTTGCAGGTGAGGTAGATGCAGTTACCGCTTACACCCTCAACGGCAGTTCTGCGCCTACCGTTGCCGAAGTCGGAATACCAGTTGCGATAAATACAGAATCGGACACCCTCACTTTTGGTGGAGCCACCGTTGAAGTAACCGATATTTATACAACCAATGGAATTATTCATGTCATCGACACCGTGGTGATAGCCGACGTAGCGCTGCCGACACCGCCTGCGTCTATTGTCGATGTGGCTGTAGCTAATGGCAGCTTTACCACGTTAGTGGCCGCGCTCCAAGCCACAGGACTAGACACAGTTCTTGACAATGCAGACAGCACATTTACCGTATTTGCACCCACTGATGAAGCCTTTGCCCTACTCGGTCAAGACACTATAGATGCTTTACTGGCCGACACAGATACATTGTCTGACATATTGCTCTATCACGTGATCAGTGATGCAGAGATACTCGCGGACGCAGCAATAACGGTGGCCCAGTCTGCTAGTAATAAGGTGACTATGACCAATGGCAAGCAGGTTGCTCTGTCTCTTCCCGACAGCACGCTTTATGTTAACAAAGCGGCTGTTTCTCTCACCGATGTGATGGCGGACAACGGCGT
>DNBN01000302.1:20047-20650 GCA_003491845.1 Porticoccaceae bacterium
ACGATCGTGGACATCGCCGTAGGAAACGAAGACTTCTCGACGCTTGTTGCAGCGTTAACAGCGGCAGACTTAGTCACCACATTGAGTGATGAGGACGCCACTTTTACCGTCTTTGCCCCCACCAATGCCGCCTTTGACAAGATAGAAGACTCTGCACTGGATGGACTTCTGGCCGACACAGCTGCTCTGACGGATGTTCTGTTAAAGCATGTCGTGCCCGAAGCAGAGATTGATTCTGTATCAGCCTTCGCTGCCAACGGTGGCGCTGTTACATCCATCGGTAACGATGCTCTCAATGTCAGCTTGGTGGATTTCACTCAAACCAGTAACGGAGACGCTGATGAAGTTGCCTATGACAACGCGAATCAGATGTTGGTAGGTGGAGCAAACTCTGCCAATCCAGGATTGACTCTCTATGTCTTCGACAGTGATTTAGGCTCTGCAGGTAGCACCTGTAATGACGACTGTGCAGAGAGCTGGCCACCGGTAGCGGTAACTGATGGTGAACTCGATAACATATCCGGTCTGGGTTTAATCGCTCGTGATGACGGCAGCTCACAAGCCGCCTACAAAGGCCGGCCACTGTACTTCTATTCTGGCGAC
>DNBN01000100.1:0-2481 GCA_003491845.1 Porticoccaceae bacterium
AAAGGCCTGACCCAGCCGCCTACTCTCGATAGTTTCATCCTCATCTGGTTTGTATAGACCAAAGAAATATCCGTCATCGGGTAGTCTATGGTCTTTTAGCAGTGGAACGCCATACGCTACCATTTCTTGGAGGGCTTTTTCGGCTACATCAAAGGCCTGTCCTCCGTGTCTTGCGCTTAAAAAAGGCCGATACAAAAACTCAACTTTAGCGCCACCGCCATAATATACCTTACGTTTTTCAAAAAAATTGAGTAATTCTTCCTCTGTGGGTTGTCGGTTACCTAAGGATTTAACAAGCGCAGTTAGTTTGATCCTCATGGTCGAAAGAGTATCCTCTGCAGGAATCTTACTATCTTTTTGACTTTGTTTATCAATTTGTTGGCTTAGCTTGTCTCTGACTTTTTTTTGCAAATCTTCGGTATTGATACTCAAGGGTACATTGTTATTAATAGCATCTTCTTCAGCATCATCATTATTGTTCATCCAAAATACTGACAAACCAAGTACACTGATAGAGAATAGAACAACAATTGATATGATTACTTTTCGATTTAACATGCACAGCGCCTCTTTTTACCTATTACAGAAGAAGTCTTCTCCCTAGACAGTATGTAAGCGAAAACCATATTTTACTAGGAACTAAAATTTCGTTCTTGTTTTTGAGCGTTTAATATTAAACATTTTTGGCTAAACCCAGTTTATGTTCATCCTAATTTAATAGTCTTAAAAAAGCTTATAGAAAATGTCGTACATAACGCAGTGAATATCAAACCTAGGATTTTGGCATGGCCCCTGTTATTACCACTTTGATTGATATGATATCTCTTTAGTGTGTAGTGAACTCGATTAACGTGGGATAGCGTGGTAGACTTTTTATCGTTTCACACTATAGGTTTCATTATGAAATATTTTTCAATAGGGTTTTTAGCGTTATGCCTCTCATCCTGTGCATCTACTATAATGATAGAGGAGCGCATTGCTGCTCAGGAAACCGCAGACCATGAGGAATGTCTTGCCTATGGCTTTTCCAAAGGCACAGAGGCGTATGGTGGTTGTCGATTAACCCTAAAGTCGATCCGTGCACAGGAAAAAAATACTGATGCTTTGCGATTTACACGGCACGAAATGCGGTGGTGTCGTGGTCATTACTGTTGGTAGGTTGCAGTTTGTTGACAGCGGATTCACGCCACTTAGAACAGTAGTCCAAATGATTAATGATTCCTCTGATCTGACTGCTGGTATCTCGATTCTTTAGCTCCTTCGGTTGTCTTTACTCTATTAAATAAATACTGTTGAATTCCTAGTATTTGAAACAAGAGTCTTTCTATGTTTGTGCTATTAGGGTTGTGAGTGTGTTGTTTGGTCATTATTGTGGTTTATTTTTGTTCTATCCCTAGCTTTTATACTTTATATTTTTTCTAAGGATATATATTGTTTGGTGGGCATACTAACGTCCTCATAAACGCATCGAGAGGAAATTCAACATTATTTTTGTGATGCCTTAGATGACGTTCTTAGACAGCAAGTCTCTATAATTTGACATAGGCATGTTGGTAATTCTCTCCAGCGGCTATTGCTAACATGTCCTCTTCGAGAGTCTTTCTGGAATGTTCCACGTAGCGACCTATCTCAACACCCTGTCTGTAGAAGATAAATGTTGGGGTACGAAATACATCAAGATTAGCCTCTATTTTTGATGGTGTGTCTTTATTGTAGGACAGCGCTATGAGGCGAAATTTACCCTTATCAAAATCGATTTTTTCAAGAATCTTTACTAGCGATGGTACCTCTCGCTGACTGTCGTGACACCAGGTGCCCATAAAGGCGATAATAGAAACATCAGACATCAAAATCTTAAGGTCAGGTATAACCTCTGATTTTACTCGGTACGAAGATTGATATGTATCATACCACTCAACAAACGGAGGCTGCTTAAGATCAGCCAGTTTAACCTCGCCAACAAGGTGCTCCGATGAATCTGCATAGCAGAGTCCACTCAAGGCTAACATTAGTATTATTGAACATACTGATATACTCTTTGGCTGACTGTAGTTTTGTTGTGGCCACATGCTTGAAACCTTTTTTGTATCATTAGACACAACTTTAGCAGATAAAAACTGAATTTGACTATCCTTTTGGTATTGCGTTATCGGCATTATTACAGCCGACTGCCGGCAACAATGCTGCCAAGGATTCCACTGACGTGCTATGGGTTTCCATCTTATGAATAAACCACTAGAAGGGCTAAGAGTAATTGAATTGGGTCAGCTACTTGCTGGACCATTTGCAGGTTGCATGTTGGGATATTTTGGTGCCGAGGTAATTAAAATCGAACCTCCAGGTGGCGATCCTATTCGGAATTGGCGTGAAGTCAAAGACGGAACTTCTCTGTGGTGGCGTAGTTTGGGTCGGAATAAAAAGTGTATTTCAATTGATTTAAAAACGCTTGAGGGCCGCAATATTGTTCGTCAAATGATGAAG
>DNBN01000100.1:2744-9264 GCA_003491845.1 Porticoccaceae bacterium
TTGTTCGTCAAATGATGAAGACTGCTGACATTGTGATTGAGAATTTTCGTCCCGGTGTTCTAGAGGAGTGGGGCCTTGACCCGAAAAGCTTACAAAAGGATAACCCAGATCTTATTTACGCTCGGATTTCAGGTTATGGTCAGACAGGCCCTTACGCGAAGAAGCCTGGATTTGCTTCTGCTTGTGAGGCCATTAGTGGATTTCGTTATGTTAACGGTTATCCAGGACAAACCCCAGTGCGTCCCAACTTAAGTTTGGGCGATACAGTATCAGGGTTACATGCGGTTATTGGTATTTTGATGTCGTTAAGGGTAAAGGACCATAAGAATAAAAAGGGAGAGGCAGGTGGGCAGGTGGTTGATATTGCTCTTTATGAGTCGATGTTTAATCTTTTAGAGGCGGTGATTCCAGAGTATCAAGGTGCGGGTGTAGTCAGACAACCGTCCGGTACAACGGTGACAGGAATAGTCCCTACTAATACTTATCAGTGCGCCGATGAAAAATATATTGTGATCGGTGGCAATGGAGACTCTATTTTTAAGCGACTAATGGCGGCCATAGGGCGTCCGGATCTTGCTTCGCTCGCCAAGTATAGTACTAATGCAGATCGTGTTATTTATGAGCGTGAGATTGATGATTTAATATCTAATTGGTGCCTACAAACACCGCTAGATGGTGTAATGTCCATTCTAGAGGCTCACCGAATACCCTGTGGACCTGTATATAATGCGGCGGATATACTAGATGATAAGCATTTTCAATACCGAGAATTATTTGAAACAGTAGAAATTAATGGTGAATCCCTTACAATTCCCGCGATAATGCCTAAGTTGGACGCAACGCCTGGCAATACCGCGTGGCCCGGTCCAGAGATTGGGTCTCATACGGACGAAATTCTCAGTAGTATTGGCATTGACACAGCGACTATTGAGCAGCTAAAGACAAGCGGCGTTGTAACCGATACTGTTTGACACTTTTGAGATGACTAAACGCCAATCCAGCCAGGAAAAATCTATGAGTATATCTTCATTTCACCCACCCCAACGGACTCTTATGGGGCCTGGTCCCTCCGATGTCAGTGATCGTGTACTCCAAGCAATGGCTCGACCGACGGTAGGCCATTTAGATCCAAGCTTTATCGGCATGATGGATGAGACTAAGCAACTTTTACAATATGTATTTCAAACAAAAAATGAACTAACGTTTGCCGTATCAGCCCCAGGCTCTGCGGGAATGGAATGCTGTTTTGCCAATCTTATTGAGCCAGGAGATAAAGTCATTGTCTGCCAAAATGGTGTATTTGGCGGGCGTATGAAAGAAAATGTAGAGCGTTGTGGCGGTGTCGCAGTCATGGTTCAAGATGATTGGGGTAAGGCAGTGGATGCATCAAAACTTGAGGACGCTTTGAAGGCTAATCCAGACGCCTGTATTGTGGCGTTTGTCCATGCGGAGACATCTACGGGGGCTCAATCAGATGCTAAAACCTTAGTAAATTTAGGTCATCAGTATGATTGCTTAGTAATAGTAGATGCTGTGACTAGCTTGGTTGGAACGCCATTATTAGTGGATGAATGGGGCATTGATGCCATTTATTCGGGATCACAAAAATGTCTTTCATCATCGCCAGGATTGTCGCCAGTGAGTTTTAGCCAGCGCGCTGCGGATAAAATAAAAGCACGAACAACCAAGGTACAAAGTTGGTTCTTAGATCTAAACCTTGTTATGGGTTATTGGTCGGGTGATGGCAAGCGAGCCTATCATCATACAGCACCAGTGAATTGTCTTTATGGTCTCCATGAAGCCTTAGTGATCGTTCAAGAAGAGGGACTGGAGAATGCTTGGGCCAGACATCATGCTAATCATTTGTTGCTACGGAATGGCTTAGAGGCAATGGGCATTAACTTTATTGTTGCGGAACAGGATAGGCTGCCGCAATTGAATGCGGTAACTATACCTGAGGGTGTTAACGATGCTGATGTTCGTAGTCGGCTGCTGACAGAGCACGATCTGGAAATAGGCGCCGGTCTAGGAGCCCTAGCAGGCAATGTTTGGCGTATTGGTCTAATGGGCCACGCAAGCTCGCAGAAAAATGTAGATTTTTGCCTACATTCTCTGCGAGCCGTTTTGGGTTAATTCGCTGTTGGAAATAGATCCATCAGTGCTAAAACAGTGGCTTCAATGCCCGCTGTCACCGCAGGTTTGGGTTCAATTTTAAATATGGGGCTATGATGAGAGGGCACTGCGGGCCCGGTTCCATTTCTTGCTGCGTTAATATAATCAGCATTCGTACCACCAACAGAAAAGTAAACGCTGGTAATTTCAGGGTCGGTAGTAAAAAATGGAAAGTCTTCAGCGCCCATACCTTCTGCTTCGATTGCCGTTACTCTGTCCTTGCCCATGCCTTTTTCCCAGACCTGCTTTAGACGTCGAGCCATAGCAGCATTATTAACTGTGGGGGGTGTTGATTCCTCAGAATATACAACTTCAGGAAGTTTATCCTCTGGTAAACCGGCGGCACGACCCAAATTTTCAGCAATACGCTTTATACCCTTTAATAGAGTGTCTCTCGTATCTAGGTTGGTATTACGCACCGTTAATTGCAGGTGAGCAAGTTCAGAAATAATATTGTGTTTGGAACCACTGTGGAAAGCACCTACGGTAACCACGCCTGGTTGTCTTGGAGATAACTCTCGTGAGACTAATGTTTGTAATGCCATCACAATTTGACTGCCCAAGACGATAGGATCCTTACCTGCATGCGGCGAAGCGCCATGAGCCCCTATGCCACGAACATAGATATCAACGGTATCTGCCCCTGCAAATGGCGCACCCTCTACAACATTGATTACTCCAGAGGGCAGAATAGATGAAACATGGAAAGCCAAGGCGTAGTCAGGCTTACCAAATCGTTGCCAAAGATTATCTTCCATCATTGCTCTAGCCCCAATTACACGCTCTTCTGCAGGCTGACCAATGAGCATTAAAGTGCCAGACCAATGTTCTTTTAGGTCAACCATTTGTTTTGCCGTGCCTATAAGACTGGTAATGTGCACATCATGTCCGCAGGCGTGCATCACTGGGAAGGTCTTATTCGTTATTGGGTCAAGTTGAGTTGCCTTTGAGGCATACGGCAGACCAGACATTTCTTTAACTGGCAGTCCATCCATATCTGCTCTCATCATTACCAGCGGTCCCGGACCATTTTCTAAAAGAGCAACAATACCGGTGCCACCTACACTTTCTGTGACGTCAAAGCCATGATTACGCAATGCTTTCGCCATTTTCTTTGCAGTTACAAACTCTGCAGTGCTCAGTTCTGGATTAGCGTGGAAATCTTTGAACATAGCGCCCAGACGATCTTGGTAGTCTAGGTTAATAGCATCTGCCAATTCGTTTTTAGCTTGGACAAAACTACTTACTGTTAGACCAACTAACATTATCATAGAGAGTAGATTTTTATAGCTGTTGTACTTATTCATAGTTATGTAGCCTCTGAGTAAATCATATCAGTTGTCAATCTTAACTTTTAGTTTACGTTACTATTAGTTGTAAACAAATGCAGACAAAACATTTCCAACCTGTTCTAAACTCCCAGCGTCGCAGTTTTCAATCGTGTCCCTAGATGTATGCCAATAGTCTGGGAAGGGATAATGAATGAGGTCAACAACGGGAATTCCGGCCTTTAAAAAGGGTAAATGATCATCGTGAATATAAGTGCCCTGTTGTTTGTAAAATCCCATGGCATTTTGTGACTCGGCGATAGACCATATTTCCTTGATTAGCTTAGGTGCTTGCTGTTTAGAATAGCGCTCTTGAGGTATCCTAAGATTTTTATCACATACCATATCCACGATAACACCTTTGCTGGGGCGATAGAATGGATTTTGATCCACAAATACCTGAGCACCTAATGCAAAGGGAAGATTTTTAATATTGCCCATGTCTTCTAAATCAAAAAAAATTAAATCTACCGTCACTTCAGGTTTTTTGATAGAAAATAGCCGAGCTAGTTCTAGAAGGACTGCTACGCCTGAACCACCATCATTTGCTCCCGGAGTGGGCAGGGCTTGTTTACTATGATCTGGGTCCTGCTCAGATATTGGGCGTGTATCCCAGTGCGCCCCAAGCATTATGCGATTGGTAGTACCAGTGGCCTTAGGGTTGATAAAAGTGGCCCAAAGATTTTTGCCGTTTAAGCCTTGTACTGTGAAGGGCTGCACCGTAATTTTTGAGCTTAGAGGTTTCAGCGTTTGGCGTATAAAATCTAAGGTCGCTTGTTTACCCTCTGAGTTATCTGGCGTACGCGGTCCAAATGCGACCTGAGTCTTGATATGCGCTAGGGCCTTTTCTCCATTAAAGACAGGATATGTAGAGTCCGCTACTGCGCTTACCGAGAGCATTAATAGCAAGGTATAAACAATAGCTGGTTTTGGTAGCATAAGCTCTCCTGATTAACCTTTGGGAGTACCGAGGACATCAGAGGTTTCTGGTATTTCACTTTTAGGCACAGCAATAAGGGAAAAACCATAAATAATGGCGATAATTGGACAGAGTAAATTAAAGAAAGCAAAAGGAGCATAATAAAACGTACTAACGCCCAAGGTAGCAGACATATAAGCACCGCATGTGTTCCATGGCACCAGCGCTGATGTAAGTGTGCCTGAATCCTCAAGAGTCCTAGACAAATTTATCGACTTTAATTTGCGCTCCTTATAGGGTTCGACAAACATTTGCCCTGGAAGAACGATCGAGAGATATTGATCAGCGGCTAAAATGTTGGTTCCTATGCAAGTACCAACTGTCGCAGTAATGAGTCCACCGGCAGATTTAACCTTGCTCAGTGCAGCCTCAACCAGTCGCGCTAATAAGCCAGTTCGGGCCATTGCGCCACCGAAAGCCATAGCATTAATTACTAAGCCCACGGTTGTCAGCATACTACTCATGCCCCCCTTAGAAAGCAGAGCATCTAGGGATTCGTTGCCACTCACTGAGTTATATCCAAGAAACATGGCACTTAACAAGCCTTTAAAACCAGCCGCCGCTGCCGAGAGACTTGCATCATCAGCCAGTGCAATAACCGCATGCCATTGAAACACAGCAGCAAAAATGCATCCAGTTACAGTGCCGAAGATTAGCGTAGACAGAGCGGGTTGTTTCTTTACCGCCATCACTAACAATAAGATCAATGGTATTAGCATGAACGGGTTAATAGTAAATGCTTTGTCCATGGCAGTTTGAAGCGCAACAATATCACTAATAACTACATTAGAGCTGCTACCCACACCCATGAAGAAAAAAATCACTAATGTAATTAATATCGCAGGAACAGTGGTCCAAAGCATGTGCTGAATATGATCAAACAGATCATTGCTTGTAACGGCTGCGGCTAAGTTGGTTGTTTCTGATAAAGGCGACAATTTATCACCAAAGTAGGCGCCAGATATAATTGCACCAGCACTGATGCCAGGTGAGAGATCTAGTGCAACAGCAATGCCCATTAATCCTACCCCAAGAGTACCGGCAACAGTCCAGGAGCTACCAATACTAAAGCCGAGCAAGGCACATACCAGGCAGGCAGTTAGGTAAAAATAATCTGGTGACATAAGTGCTACGCCATAATAAATCATGGTGGGAACAGTACCGGACAAAATCCAGCTGCCTATTAGGGAACCTACCATCAGAAGTATAAGTAATGCTTGTAGTGACATACTGATGGTTTCGATCATACCTTGCTCTATTTCTTTCCAGCTATGGCCATTTTTAATACCGATCATTGCTGCAATCGCAGCTGCGAGTATTAGTGCAACCTGATTGGGACCAAAGGAATCTAAACCAAACACATAAACCGTCCCTGCTAACATGCTAATCAATGCAACCACTGGAATCAGTGCATCAATGAGACTGGGTTTTTTTAGAATTGTTTTTACTTCGGTCATAGGTTCAGATCTTTGTTGATATAGATTATATTTAGTGTTCATATCATGTATTTAGCATGAACAGTTTTTAACAAGCGCGGTCCTTTTTTCTGGACAATACAATATGACTAAGTGTTTTCTCCACGCCATCTAGGGCTGCGATGGCATCGATGGCTTGGTCTAGTGCCTCGGTTGTTGTTTCAGTCACCATTGCCATCAAATCATACTGCCCACTAATAGTACACAACATATCTAGTTGTCTGAGTTTTTGAATTTTTCGAATAATGTCCGGTGTTTTTTGTGACACCGCTGAGATCATAACGTAAGCGCTTACTCTTTGCTGTTGATGCTTAGGATTCAATTTAATGGTATACCCTTGAATGATTCCTGTACGCTCAAGCCTCTCCATTGCTTGCTGGATCGTGGCTCTGCTAAGACCTAATAGTTTGGCAAGTTCAGAGACTGAACGACGGCTATTTTCTTGCAATAGCTGTATTAGGGGTTGAGGGTTTTTCATATCAATTTGCTTTAAAAATTATCAATTTATAAACTAATAATAAACATTTTGTTAAGTTTATCAATACAAATTGACAGTTTTTTTCCTT
>DNBN01000032.1:0-199 GCA_003491845.1 Porticoccaceae bacterium
TCAAATGTTACATTGTCTAAAGAAAATTGAAGCTGAGGGAAGCTATGAAACAGCTAGTCAAGTATTCAAATATGCAGTTGCTCATGGCCTAACTGATAATGATCCCACTCGTGATTTAGGTGGAGCTCTTACCTCTCATAAAGTAAAGCACCTTGCTGCGATTACTGAGCCTAATGATTTCGTAAAACAGTACTATCAG
>DNBN01000032.1:438-2840 GCA_003491845.1 Porticoccaceae bacterium
AAAACAGTACTATCAGAAGCTATCAAGTCTCTAGGAAACTAGGGGCTTGCCACCATTAATGCCGCCTATAATCATCGCTGTAGTAGGGGTTAGAATTACTGATTGGAAGCTGTTTTCGGGGTATGTTTGGCTACATCTATGGTGACCAAGGCAAACTAGGCAATAAAAATTTGGAGGCTATAGTGGTCTTTATTCTTCTGCGCGACAAAAAATGATCTCTACTTCACAGTATCGAGGTTAAGGGTCAGCGCAATTGTGCGAGGAGGACGGGAAGTAGTTGTTTTCTTGCTGATAATGCTTAGAACAGCGTCCCCTCCTGAAATCATCCGCGACAGGTTGATTATGCAAGCTCTCTTACAAGGACGCAGTAGTAAAGTGGTAATGCTGTGGATTGTAATTCCGCTATCGTCGGTTTTATTCCGGCCCGCGTCTCCAATAGATTGTGCTGATTTTGGTTTTGATTGTTAATGACCTCGGTGCTAATCGACTGAAGCTGGTCGCTGGAGTATGACCATCAGCGGTTAGAGTGGAGAGCAGAAGCTTTTCCCAGCCCCCCTCAGTCGTTATTGACACTTTTAGGCGACTATACTATTTCAGGCGACTATCCTATTTTATGCCATTTGGTTGCCGGTTTTTCCGCAGTTAATGATATGTTGGCTATTGCTAGTATGGACGCTAAATACGTAGGGTGGTGTTATTGTGTCCATCGGCTTTAATCTGCATCAGCTATGTATACTGGTGCAAAGCTGAGTTCAAACATTGTGCTTAGGACACGAGATTTGAGTGATGTGTTAAGTGACCTTTGAGGTAAATTAAATTAGTCATGATCAATGACTAGCCTATGCTTTTTTGCGTTGGCAGTGGGCAATTTTTTGCCTTTCTGTGCAAAATATTAGAGTTAAATAGATTCAGATACATTAAAGATTATAATTTTAGCCGCATAGCCACGTAAGTTAGATGGCGTCACATTTACTAGGCTCACATAATTACCAGTTACGTTATTGGTCTGAGCATCATCCAATGTGTTTATTCAAAGAACTCGAATCCAACTGATCTTTTGTCCAATCATAGCCTGCCAAAAATGGTTGCCAGCTCGTTGATAGGCCTCAAAGCTCTGATACATAGAAACAGGTAGGCTGCTAGTCAATATAGATCGTTTGCGACTCGACGCTATGCTCAGAAATAATAGCATCCGAGTGCAGATGGGTAAGACGATAGGTTCCATTTGCAATCATTGGTGAGGTCTGCCATTGGGCAGTTGCAACGAAAGATTTCTTGTTTAGGTGCCAGCTGATGGTTGTCTCCCAACTGCCATCTGTAGCCACCGCCTGCCAACCATTGGATGTTTGCTTTTCAACTAAAAGATAATTGTCGACTTCAGGGTAATTTTCGGTTGGATTTGTGGACCAAAAGTTGGCTATTACCAAATCACCGGGACGATATTGTGTTTTGTTTTGAGCCTTGGGACTTCCATAATGAAGACCTTCTGGCAAGCTGGTTTTGTCTCCCCTAGACAGCGATTTTTCTGAGGATTTGCCGCGCCAATCGTCATAAATACTATCAGAATTTACAGCGGTATTAGTCTCTAAAGCCTTTGCCAGTCGACTAGTGATTTGTAAATAGGCTGCCAATGTCCAGCGCCCATGTAAAGTATGACCACCCTCATAT
Organism: Porticoccaceae bacterium; assembly: GCA_003491845.1. Lineage (GTDB taxonomy): Bacteria > Pseudomonadota > Gammaproteobacteria > Pseudomonadales > Porticoccaceae > HTCC2207. The sequence continues at coordinate 2,107 of DNBN01000032.1, forward strand.
TGCTGTATTGAATACTCCTCAGGAGTAGTGACATAGCCAGCATATCCATTGGAATAGCCTGCGATGACGATATGTTTGGCCCAGTTGCCCAATTGATCCATGATTGCCATGCGAAGCCGACGCCCCGCCATAGTGGTGACTTCCACAGGCAGGGCAATGATAACCAATGAGCCAATGCGCGCTATAGTGATTGAGCGTATTTGTGATTGCAAAGGCGGCTCGCCGCTCCCGGTTTCAAACAAGATAGGTTTTGGGCTCTGACACTCTTTTACTGCAGCTGTCCATTTTGGTACCTTTGTTAGCCAGCCAATCAGCAGGTCTAAAAAATAACTTTGCTTGGTCATACCTTCTTCAAATAAAAAGTGACCTCCACCATCTTCACTTGAGCCTCCCGCAAAAGAATAACCATAGGCCGATGGGCAGGTAGTTTGCGGGCCAGCCGCTGTGAACTCATCAGTAACTTGATAGTCCGATAGATCAACATAGACTTGACGTGTTTCAATAGATCCGTTAAGTGGTATGTTTGCCTGATCAAAAAGCTTTTGGGCTAAGGCGAGTTGACGCTCACCCATAATCTTAGTGGTTTGAACATCAGTTGATCCAGGACCTGTATTGTTCAAATTAGTATTTGGAGACACATCGCCAGGATCGGACTGAGCAAACGCGGCAACAAAGGGCTTTTTGCCTTGATTGCTACTATTGCGCTGACTCTCCATTTGCAACGAGGCATATCC
>DNBN01000032.1:3084-4279 GCA_003491845.1 Porticoccaceae bacterium
AACGAGGCATATCCTTTATGATCACCAGAGATAAGGTGGTTGTTGAAATTCATCGCGGTGGGATGCAGGGCATACCAATTAATCATGCCTATATTTTCTGAGCCATGCATGAATTTCAGCAGCGTCATTTCAGTGGGTGTGTTTCGGGGGTATTTGTTGCGTTCTCTCTGTGGATTTTGTAAGTAGGCGATAACAGAACGATTGACTCCAGCATTGGATAGATGTTCTTTTGCAAGAAAGACAGATCCAACATTGAGGTCGTTGTGAGCAAGATTGATTGATTTTACTATGCCAGAAACAATGGCGTTAAAGTGATCAGGGTAAAAACCGCCGTCAAGCCCAAGATCTGAACGCGAATGCCAGTAGCCACTTGGTCCGGCATGGGTGTGAGTAGCGCTTAGAATCACGTTTTTAATACTATAGATATCGCCGTATTGTTGTTGTAATTTTTCGATAACTGCTAAGGTAATATGGTGCTCGATGCTGCCTAAGTCTGCGCTTACAAATACCACTCTTTTGTTAGGTTCTGCGCTTTGAGCGACAACAAAAGCACGAGACTGCTGGCGAATATGGATTCCTTCAGCTAGTTGATCCGCTCGACCAAATCCCCATATTGGTATGCCATAACTAGGGCCTGTAATATCTGACATCCCACGGCCCACCAAAAAAGACGCGGTGGTATCAGCCGCCGCTGGGCCTGAGAAGCTGTTAAAAAGCATGCATAACAGCATTAATAATATTGCTGGGCGTTTAAAAATGTACTGGCTATGTATCGGACCGAAAAAGCTCATTAGATCAGTTTACAGGGAGATACTATTAACTTCTAGGGATGTTTGGCTAAAAGCGGTAAGGTGACTAGTGAATCTAGTAAACGTTGATTTACACTTTGATGTGTTTCCTCGCTTTACTTTTCCGATTAATTTATAACATAAAAAGATATAATACCGAAAAGTACTGGGATCCCTATGGTCGAACAAGATATTACTACAACTCTTTTGAGCTGTATTTTTTTTATGGTGTTGGTAGCCTTTGTCTCTTACCGGCAATCAAAAAATGAGTCTTCTACCCGAGATGGCTACTTTCTGGCTGGGCGAAATTTGAGCGCACTATTTATTGCCGGTTCCTTGCTGTTAACTAATCTTTCAGCAGAACAATTGATTGGTCTTAATGGCTCAGCTTACGGATTTAATCTTTC
>DNBN01000032.1:4602-5342 GCA_003491845.1 Porticoccaceae bacterium
GCGGGTGCTTTCTCAACCTTACCAGAGTTCTTGAACAATCGATTTGATGATGATGTAAGACGTCTCACAGTTATATTGTTTATGCTTGGCTATGGTTTGGTAACAATTCCATCAGTACTTTACTCCGGTTCGATTGCGGTACTTCAGTTATTTGATATTCCAAACCTGTTTAATTTTTCATACAGCCTTTCTTTGGTGCTTACAATTATAGTTATTGGCAGTGTGGGTGCGGTTTATGCAGTGTTTGGCGGCCTTAGAGCAGTTGCGGTATCAGATACACTGAATGGCATTGGACTCCTTCTGATTGGTATCGCAGTACCCCTTTTGGGTCTGTCTTTATTAGGGGAGGGCAGTGTTGTGTCCGGCTTGAAGATTATTTCAAGTACCAACACCGAAAAACTCAATGCCGTTGGTTCTTCAACAGATCCTACACCTTTTGCGACACTATTTACCGGGATGATTTTCGCAAACTTATTTTATTGGTGTGCCAATCAGTATGTCATTCAACGAACCTTGGGTGCAAAAAGTCTTGCAGAGGGACAAAAAGGCGTACTTTTTTCTGGTTTTTTTAAGGTGTTAGTCCCCGTTATGATGATGATTCCTGGGGTCATTGCTTTTCATCTCTATGGTGGTGCGGGCACGTCCGAAGGTCTTGAAACTATTGACCTTGCTTATCCTAGATTAATTCGAGATGTGCTACCCACTTATGCCTCGGGGTTTTTCTTGGCAGTATTACTTGG
>DNBN01000032.1:5593-8927 GCA_003491845.1 Porticoccaceae bacterium
TACCCACTTACGCCTCGGGGTTTTTTTTGGCAGTATTACTTGGAGCCGTGTTTAGTTCGTTTAACTCGTTGCTCAACAGTGCCGCAACACTATTTTGTTTGGATGTATATGAACCTTGGAAAAAAGCCAGGGGAGAGAATGTTTCTGATCAGAGAATATTAAAAGTGGCTAAAATGGCCTCAATTGTTATTGCTCTGTTTTCATTTGTGGTGGCGCCATTACTACAATTCGCGCCTGAGGGGCTGTGGCAAATTATCCGCATCTTTACGGGTTTTTATAATATCCCAGTGATTGCGATTGTTATTGTTGGTCTCTTTTCTACACAAGTACCTCCTCTGGGCCCTAAACTAGTTATTGTCTTTCATGTTGTTACCTACGGTATTTTAAAATTTGTATTAGATGATATTGTTACTCTTCATTTTATTCACTTATATGCTGTACTATTTTTTATTGAGGTAGCCATTATGTTGTTGGTGGGTTATTACCGCCCTAACCAGCATATATGGAGATACGAACGAAGCCACAAGGTAGACATGCAACCTTGGCTCTATGCAGTGCCCTGTGCAACTAGCTTGATTTCGTGTGTGATTGGTTTATACCTACTATTTTCACCCGTGGGGGTAGTGGGCGGGTTTAGTCCGCTTTTTGTGCCGCTAGTGACTAGTTTGGTTGCGGTCAATATTTTTATATGGTGGATCTATTGCAACAAAGGTAACCCCACTTCTGATTATTAATCCGGCTATTTTATCGATGGTGGCGTTCAAAAATGTTGTGGGATTGGAAATTACTAAAATATAACAAGTACCATTTTTATTTTGCTGGCATGCTGGCATGCTGGCATTTTTTAACGTACTGGAGATTTTACGCGGGCACTATTCTATGGCTAAATTTAACCACATTGATGTAACTTATAAAACGCTATGATTAATGCTGTTAAGCCATTTTATACACTGAGGAGTGATAAATGTAGCCTGATTATAGATTGCCGTGGTAGGGCACCTGTAATTCTGTATTGGGGCGCTAAGTTTAATACTATAGATAATGGAGATATCATGGCGGCTCTTTCTATTCGCCAAGAGTTGCCAGCCTGCCAGCCAGAGGAGGCGGCTATAGCATTATCTCCTGAAACTGCAGCGGGATTTATAGGATGTCCTGGGGTGCAAATACATCGGCAAGGAAAGCAGTGGGCAATATCTACTGCAATTGAGTCGGTAGAGGCCTCATCGCAGCAGCTAGTAATAAAATCGATCTGTTCTGGTGCTCAGGTACAGCTAACTCATCGCCTAGTTCTAGATGATCAAACTGATATTTTAACTGGCACAACTGAAATTACTAATGTTGGTAACTCTACCCTCTGGGTCGATCGATGTGATGCTCCCTGTATCCCATTGCCTGCCCAGTATACGAAAATTCTTGGTTTCACTGGGCGTTGGGCTAATGAGTTTCAACGACAAAATATAGATCGCTTTACCGGTGCTTATGTTCGTGAAAATCGTTCGGGCAGAACCTCCCATGATAGTTTTCCGGGGGTAATACTTCATGCAGACCAGACAACTGAGAGTTCTGGTGAGGCCTATGGTCTTCATTTAGGTTGGAGTGGAAATCATCATGTCCGTGTCGAACAAATGTTTACCGGCCGCGCTTATGCGCAGTTGGGCGAGCTGTTCTATCCTGGTGAAATGAGTTTAGAATCAGGTGAGACCTATTGCTCGCCAACACTCTATGGTGCGAGTACTGTTAGTGGGTTATCCGCGTTATCAGGATGTTTTCATAGCTACATTCGTAACCACTTAATCGATCAGAATGTCGCTAATAAGCGTCGCCCCGTGCATTTTAATACCTGGGAAGCGGTATATTTTGATCTATCTTTTGAGCACCTCCGTGATCTTGCCGATAGCGCATCAGATGTAGGTGCAGAACGTTTTATTTTAGATGATGGTTGGTTTAAAAATCGTAAATCAGATAAAGCAGGATTAGGCGATTGGTTTGTTGATAAATCGGTTTTTCCCAACGGTTTGGGCCCATTGATTAATTATGTTCAGGCGAAAAACATGGAGTTTGGTCTATGGGTTGAACCAGAAATGGTTAACCCTGACAGTGACCTTTACCGTGCGCATCCCGATTGGATACTCAATGCTGATCCAGCTCCCTTGATACTATCTAGAAATCAACTGGTGCTTGATTTGACGCGTGTAGAAGTACAGGATTATTTGTTTGAACGACTAGATGCATTGTTAACGGAGTACTCAATTAGTTATTTGAAGTGGGATATGAACCGTGCGGTATACCAGCCAGGTAATGGCAGCGGGCAGGCCGCAACTCATCATCAAGTTGTAGCGCTCTATGATTTATTGAAACGTATACGAGAGGCGCATCCTCAGGTAGAAATTGAAAGCTGTTCCTCCGGTGGCGGTCGGGCTGACTTTGGAATATTACGCTACACTGATCGAATTTGGACATCTGATAGTAACGATGCAGTGGATCGTTTAGGTATTCAAGAGGGGTTTTCAATATTTTTCCCACCAGAAATCATGGGTGCCCATGTTGGGCCCAGAGATTGCCATATTACTGGTCGTAGTATCAGTATGGATACCCGAGCAGGTGTGGCTCTATTTGGTCATATGGGTATTGAAGCTAATCTCTTAGAGATGGATATACCCCAAAAGCAGACGTTAAAAGAGGCTATCAAATTACACAAGAAGCACCGCGAATTACTGCATAGTGGACGATTAGTGCGACTAGATGTACCGCAAAATGAGAGTGCTTTTGGAGTGTTGGCGTCGGACTATTCAGAGGCACTATTTTCCTATGTTCAACAGGCGAGCCTTTTGCATAGCGTTGCAGGAAAATTACGTTTTACCGGCTTAGACATCGATTCTAAGTATGAGCTGAATGTCGTATGGCCACCGAAATTTGTCGGTCCATCTAAATCCGCAATAGAGCAGGTCAAGGGTTCTGTAATAGGTGGTGATGTCTTAGTAAAGATGGGCATGCAGTTGCCAATAATGCAACCAGAGACTATGCTAATTTTCCATTTGCGAAGGCTCAACGTGGATAATGAAGCTAATTCCTAATCCGTAAGGATATATTCGATAAATCGCCAGGACGAGTAACCATTAGTGCGTTAATCAGTGATTTTATTTTACTGTGGTGCTAGTGCGTTGAGTCTGAATAAGTTCCTCTATATTTGAACGATAAGATGTTGTTTAACCTTTGTATCAGACAGTTGGAGTTGTCATGAAATCATTACTGGATATTGTAAAACAGGTTAATGCCAGTGAGCAGGAGCTTCCTTTTTCCGTGTATAGCTCTATTAAAGAACAAAACCTATTGA
>DNBN01000313.1 GCA_003491845.1 Porticoccaceae bacterium
ACTATGATTATTGTTCTGCTTGAAGCATTGATGCCAACCCACCTCACCCACAGAGTTGGTGGTCACTGTTGCACCTAGAGCCCTGCTAATTAATTGTCCCCCTAAACAATGTCCCAATATGGGAATATTGGCTTGTAGTGCTGAGCAAATAAGAGCAATCTCTTGCTTGATCCAGGGAATATCATCATTGGCGCTCATTACTCCACCCATAAAAACCAAGCCAGCTACGCTGTCATCTAATTGAGGAATACTCTCGTCAGCATAACTACGAACAACTCTAAAGGGAATTTTTTGCCGCTGAAGATAGTCGCCTATATAGCCAGAGTTCTTATCGTCCATGTGCAAGAAGATCAATACCTCTCTAGTCATGGGCCGCCCTCACAAGGCATCAAGTGTTTTATACCACATCATACCCACTGCCATAGCTGGGCGACGCAGTAACTTTCCACCCGGCCATGGCATATGAAACATCTTGTTCATAATGTCAAAGCGATGGGTATTTCCATCCACCGCCTCGGCAAGTATGCGACCAGTCATATGAGTCGGTGCAACACCGTGACCAGAGTATCCACTAATATAAAGGACATTGCTGTCTTTGATTCTTCCTATCTGCGGCATGCGTCGAACACTAATGCCCATTTTTCCAGACCAACTGTAGTCAATTCTAATATCTTTTAAACTTGGAAAGACCTTAGCCATCTTAGCTCGCATAACAGACTCAAAATTAACCGGATCTAAACCAGAATAGTTAGATAAGCCTCCAAATAAGAGTCTCTTGTCTACTGATAAGCGATAGTAATCCAGCGCTGTGCGAGAATCACATACCGCAACATCACGAACCATAGTCTGTGCTATCTGGTCTTCAGAAAGAGGTTCAGTCGCGACAATACAGCTCGTAGCAGGTAATACCCTCGCATCTAGGTAGGGCACTAAATCACTCATATAAGCGTTGCCACAGAGAATGACCTGATTACCTCTGATCGAACCCTTTTCTGTATGCACGGCCGGATGATCGCCGTAGGTAATGTTCGTTATCTGTGACTGCTCAAAAATTTTTGCACCCATTGACTCAGCCGCTCTAGCTTCACCAATACAAAGATTTAGAGGCTGGATGTGACCCCAGTCTTTGCGATAGTATCCGCCAATATAGAGATCTGAATTAACGAACTCTCTGAGCTCATCTCGATCAAGAAGCTCTATAGCTGAATCTTCCTCTGCCCACTCTCTGTAAGCTTTGAGATGTCGATTCTTTAAACCAACTTCGCAATAACCCCACTTTAGGTCACAGTCGATATTATATTTTTCAATACGCGCCTTGATGATCTCAACACATTCGACGCCCATTTTTTCAACAACATCTGCACCTTCCGCACCAATAGTTGAGCGAAACGCACTGGGGTCTTGGCCATAACCACCAATAATCTGACCCCCATTACGGCCACTGGCACCCCAGCCAATGCGGTTGGATTCTATCAATGCAACCTTATAGCCTCGCTCGCACAACTCAACGGTGGTAGCGACACCACTGAATCCACCACCAACTACCACCACATCAACGTCAATATCACTCTCAAGTTGAGGGTAGTCTGTTTGCCAGTTAACAGTAGCAGCATAGTAGGATGGTGCATGCTCTTTGGTGTCTGCCGTTGCCTTTAAAAACATCCGAGAATCCTTTTCTATTTTAGCTTAGCTGAACCTGTGATAGAGCCTTCAGGTACCAAGTGACGAACTCATTTAAGGTAGATTCGTGTTCAGGGTGATAAGGGCCAGGCTCAAAAAACTGCGAATTAACACCTTCGCTATTTCTTGTAATAATGAATTCATCTTCAAGGGTTGTGTGATGCCACAACCAGGTGAGGTCCTCTTTGTTGTAGTCAACACCTTCCTTCGCATCCCCGTTTACATACCATACCAACTCCATATCTGTCTCGGTGATACTGCGGGGAATAAAACGATAAAGCACACAGTGATCAGGGTAGTTCAACATAAAGGTGAGCGGCCCCATCTGGAAGTCTCCCGCGCCACCATCGTAACCTTTCATATTTCCCATAAGAGGTGCCACCGGAGACCCATCTTTACTACCGGACTGAATACCCTCGTAAAGAGCGTAACGACTGTGATAAGAGCAGGCACCGAAATCAGCAGCATCGTTATAATAACCGTAATATTCATCAGCAATACCAGCAACACCTGTCATTTCTTCAGCCCTGGCCCACATGGCTTCATTAATCGGTTTTACTTTATGCGCAAGTGCTTGCAAGGTGTGCAGTTTGGCGTAGTGTTTGTGGGAGCTGGCACAGTGATAACACTCGAGGTAATTCTCAAGACATAACTTCCAATTGGCGTCGACGCGGTAGGTCTTTGCTTCGGCAACCTTGGCATTTTCAAGATCATAAGCACCAAGCTGGGCGCTAATATTTGATAGGGGCTTAACAAAATCAGGAGCCTCAGGATCACAATTTATAAAAATCATGCCCTGAAAAACAACCAACTTAAGCTGCTTTAAAGAATAATCCTCTGGTTTGAACCCCTCCATAACATGCATATCACGCGCAGCTTTTAGAGAGCCGTCGGTACCATAACCCCAACCGTGATAAGGACAAACAAATGCGCGCCGGTTACCACTTGCTTCTTCGCAGACTCTAGCACCACGATGCCTACAAATATTATGCATGGCACGAACTTCACCATTACTGTCTCTGCAGATGATGATGGAGTCCTCACCAATATCAAACAAAAAGTAATCGCCGTTTGCAGCAATTTGACTAATATGACCAGCATACAACCAGCTCTTGTAAATAATATGCTCTAGTTCCGTCTGATAAGTGACATGAGATCGGTAAAAGTATGGGTCTATAGCAAACCCTGGCTTTTCCAATTGGGCTGTCGCCCTAGCCATCATTTTTTGCTGCGTATCTAAAACATCGGTTGCGATAAA
>DNBN01000198.1:0-145 GCA_003491845.1 Porticoccaceae bacterium
GGTCGCTACTCTTTGCGCGAACATAACCAAGACTTTCAGGACGTTGTTGCCAAGTAGCAAGGGTGAATCCCGGTTCATCATCAAGCCAGGCTTGCAAACCTTCCTTATAGCTAGCAGGCGTAAAGCTCACTTGAAGATCAGCATT
>DNBN01000198.1:342-1071 GCA_003491845.1 Porticoccaceae bacterium
AGGCTTTCGGGGCGTTGCTGCCATGTTGCAAGGGTGAATCCCGGTTCATCATCAAGCCAGGCTTGCAACCCTTCTTTATAGCTTGCGGGCGTAAAGCTGACCTGAAGATCGGCATTGCGAACCGTTTCATCCGAATGCCAAAAGCAGTAAACCAGCGTTGGTCCTAACTCAAGAATAGAACGCCTTCCTAAAAAATACTTGGCGATTTCACCAACCAATTTTGGGCCACGAGCGAGTTCATTTATAGTTTTTACATTTTTTGCTCGAGCAGTCAGACGCGTGCCGTAATGATCACGCAAATTTTCACCAACACCAGACAATTCGTGCCTCACCTCAATACCAAGCTCATTCAAAAGCTTCCCTGGCCCAATTCCTGATAACTGAAGTAATTGTGGTGAATTGATTGTGCCGCCAGCAATAATTACCTCACGACCCGCATACACCTGATCTGGGCGGCCATTGGCTCCACCTCGATTATAAGCAACACCAATTGCCCGCTTACCATCCAGTAAAATTTTTGTTGCATGTGCGTTGGTAATGACATGAAGGTTAGAACGATTACGTGCCGGTTTCAGAAAGGCGCGAGCTGAACTCATTCGTAATTTGCCAGTGGCGGTGCGTTGAACATAAGAAGTGCCCTCTTGGTAAGCACCGTTATAATCTGGATTCCTCGGTATCCCGATGCTTTCAGCACCTTCAATAAAAGCCTCACAAAGTGGGTCGCGCCAC
>DNBN01000198.1:1446-1975 GCA_003491845.1 Porticoccaceae bacterium
GGAAGCACGTCATCATATGACCAGCCCCGATTTCCTTTTTGCGCCCAGACGTCAAAATCCATCTTTTGACCACGGTTAAAAATCAAGCCGTTGATTGAGCTTGACCCACCGAGAACTTTGCCGCGAGGCATTGGAATTGTACGGCCGTTCGTTCCTTTACTAGCCTCGCTTTGATACATCCAATTTACTGATGGATTAACCAGTGTTTTAATGAAACCAGCAGGGATATGGATCATCGGGTTCCAATCAGACGGACCTGCTTCCAAAACGCAAACCTTATAGGTGCCACAAGCAGTCAAGCGATTTGCTAGAACACACCCAGCACTGCCAGCACCAACAATCACATAATCATATTTTTCTGACATTAATCTGCTTTCAAACTCAAATAAGGCCCTCAGTATATGATAGTGACTAATCAGTCTTAAAGTGACAAGTCTGATTTGCACATCGCATTCATTAGTCCAAAACAAACACAGCTTTTAAATAACACCATTTAGATCAGCTTAGACTGACGTTGCTTTTCAGCTTT
>DNBN01000198.1:2221-4198 GCA_003491845.1 Porticoccaceae bacterium
CATAAATCAAAAAGCCAATCACACTAATCAATGGCAAACGCATGAAGTCTAGGGGGATGACAACAATGGCTGGAGCAAGTGCCAGTGCATTGGTGATACAAAAATGAGCCATCAAACCACCTATACCCACGATCACAACCCATATGATATTAATGCCTTCTGGAAAAGTGTTCATACCCATAAAAAACGTTGCCATAAGGCCCATGAAAAGCTGCATTAAGGTCAGCCAAAAAAGAATACACGTAATGGATTGATCGTTTGTCAGCTTTTTAGTCGCCATCATTGAACCGGCGAAACAGATAGCACAAGCAACCGCTGCAATAATTGCAAAATCAATTTGTTCCATATCTGGCCTAGCAACGATCAATACACCTGCAAATCCTAATACAACAGTTAAAACACGCTGTCTTGTTAAGGCCTCGCCCAAAAATAAAGGAGCAAATAACGCAACCCAGATTGGTGTAGAAAACTCTAATGCAAAAAGTTGTGAAAATGGAATGTAAGCAACAGCTAAAAACCATAAATTTTGTCCAGAAAAATGAGCCAAGTTTCGGAACAAATGCAGCCCAAGGCGGTCACACCTAATTTCATTAAGGGTTTTAGCAAAAAAACCAATAACTAAAACAATCATAAGGCCAATTATAGACCGATACAGCATTATCTCAAAAGTGTTCAAGCTGGTTGCAAGCTCTCGCCCTGAAACCGCCATCAGACTAAATGCCACCATCGCCCCAATCATCCAAACTGTTGCCTTCAGCGGTTCAGATCTTGTTGTCATGATTGTATCTTCCGGCACTGTATTAGGTCAAAAAACAAAAAAGCAATGTAGGTGCTATCGATGAATATTATTCTTAGACATGTTTTAGCATATGCGCCATGCAAAGCTTTTTGGATTTAAAAGTGAAGTTTAAAAACAACTTGGTTCTAATAATCACTTTATAGTTAATCCAAATTTATGTTTAATTATTACCTGATGGATAAAATAAAACTTCTGGATTGTTACACAAAGGATCATGGGCCAGCTTACATGACTGGAACCCAAGCTTTGGTGCGCCTACTACTCGAGCAGGCGCGTCTTGACCGCGAACAGGGAATCAATAGCCGTGGCCTTGTCAGTGGTTATCCGGGGTCGCCACTTGGCGGGCTCGACCTCGAATTAAATCGCAATCTTGACCTGCTGGAAAAAGACGGGATGACATTCCAGCCAGCAATCAATGAAGAACTGGCGGCAACTGCAATCTGGGGAAGCCAGCATATCCATCTTTATGATCAGCCCGAAATTGATGGGGTGTTTGGCCTTTGGTATGGCAAGGGGCCGGGCCTTGATCGCGCACTTGACGCAATTCGCCATGCCAATATGGGCGGCGTTGCCAAATATGGCGGCATGGTTTTGGCGGTTGGCGATGATGCCACAGGCAAATCATCAACCCTTGCCTATCAGTCCGAACAAACATTCATTGCCGCTGGTGTGCCATTTTTCTACCCGCGATCAATCCATGACATTATTCCCATGGGGTTGCAGGCTTTTGCCTTATCACGTTTGGCCGGGTGCTGTGTTGGTATGAAAATTGTTGTCGATACGGCTGATGCAAGCAGCATTATTGATCTTGACCAGATTCGCCCCAAAATCACCGCAAATGATGAATCGGGGCCAGTTCATATTGGCCGCCATGATCCGGCATTGGTTCGTGAAGACCGGCTGTTTAATCTTCGGCTTCCAGCCGTTCGCCGGTTTCAAAAAGCGCAAAATATAAACAGCATAATCGGCAGCAAGCCAGCCATTGGCAAACTTGGCATCATGACGGTTGGCAAAACAACTTATGAGGTCAATGACGCGCTTGCCAGCCTTGGCATTGATGATCCAGCAAAAGCCGGCATTGGCCTGTTTTCTATTGTCATGCCATGGCCAATTGACCCAGCAAGCCTTGTTGATTTTGCGAAATATTATGATGAGGTGATGGTGGTCGAAGAAAAACG
>DNBN01000004.1:0-923 GCA_003491845.1 Porticoccaceae bacterium
GACAAAGCCAAACTCCATAACACCAAAGCAGGGTCAAGGGAGACCGAATTAAACGAATTAATCGTCAAGCCAAGGGGTTTACCTTCATCTCCCAAAGTAGTCACTACAGCAACTCCAGTTGGAAAGCTGCCCAATGCTTCTCTTAGTGAGGCAGGAGTAATAGTCACGTCTTCAGGCAAATCTATTTTTGCGGCCATGATGGGATCTCGTATTAATTTGTTAGAACGATACATTAATGACTACCATCAGAACAATTAATATAATAATATGACTTACATCATTTTTTTTGATGCTTGCCGTGCATTATAGGACTAACTAATGAAGCTACAACAACTCAGATATTTTGTCGCTGTCTACGAAGTAGGCTCAATTACCGGAGGAGCCGCACGAGCTCATGCAACTCAATCCGGTCTATCGATGCAAATTAAAGACTTGGAATATCAACTCAAAGGAAGTCTGTTTGAGCGCTCCGCCAGCGGAGTTACTCCGACGGAAATGGGCAATCAATTCTATACCCATGCTACTCAAATACTTAGGAGTGTCGATGAGGCAACCCAAGCAATGCGAACCATGGGCGAAAAACTAACCGGGACCATTCGAGCCGGATTAATACCAACCTTAACACGCTCCATTCTCCCCACCACATTAATGGCGATGTCCACAAACTACCCTCTCGTTGAGACTAAAATTTCAGAAGCCTATAGTGATCAACTCACTCAAGATGTGGCGCAAAACGAACTCGATTTTGCGATCGTTCCTGCACCCGCAAGTGGTGAAGAATTAAGAACGCGAAATGAATATCTAGGCACTGATCAAGAATTTCTGGTATCGGCGGCTAACCATGAAACTCAGCACATGCAACCTGTAAATCTCACCGAAGGAGGCCCCTACAAATTAGTATTACCCGGAACAGCTAATGCTAG
>DNBN01000004.1:1289-2677 GCA_003491845.1 Porticoccaceae bacterium
TGGAAAACCGTTCTTCCTGGACTGGTGTGCTTGAGTGATAAGCAAGGTGATGTTCGCAAACTCAATCCAATCATTGGGTCGCCTCTGCATGTGGACTATGTAATGATCGAACCCAAATCTTCTAGCCTTTCTAATGAATCAAAAATTTTCGCTGATTTACTCAAGCTGGAATTAGACAACAAGATAAACTGGCATAGACTTTAAAGCTAAGGCATCAGATAAAATGATGCAAAAGATTAATTTATATAATTTTTACTTCTGATAAATCTCTAGCACACTGTCCCTATCATTCGTCATAGGTAGAGATTTATGGATCTTTCGTTCTTCACAATGCCTCTTCACCCCGTAGGGAAACCAGTAGCTCAAAGCATCAAGGAAGACCGTGAAGCTTTTATTCTAGCCGATTCACTGGGATTCAAAGAGGGTTATTGTGGCGAACACACCACCGATCTTGCGGAAAACATTACCTCCACAGTGGCCTTTATGGCGAGCCTAGCCTACGAAACAAAAAATATTCGACTCGGAACAGGTACGGTAAATTTACCTAACTCTCACCCAGCACGAGTAGCTGCTGAGATTTCGATGCTTGACCATATGACCGAGGGTAGACTTAACTTTGGTATCTCTCCTGGGGGACTTCTGTCTGATTCTGAAATATTTGGAAACCTAGATAAAGATAGAAATGCCATGTTCCTTGAATGCATTAACATGGTGTTGGATATTTGGGCTGGAGAAGCACCCTACAATCTAAAGGGTGACTATTTCGAAGTTAGCACAGAACGTACTATGCTTCCGGATATTGGGCAAGGATCCATCATCAAACCCTACCAAGACCCTCATCCCCCTATTATTGGTACTGTCGTAGCTCCTTTCTCAAAGGGCGTTACGGCAATGGCAGCAAGGGGATGGGAACCTATTTCAGCTAATTTCTTGTTACCTAAATGGGTCAAAACTCATTGGCCAAATTATGCCGAAGGGTGCGAGCTTGGAGGAAGAGCTGCAGAAGCTGCCAATTGGCGAATCGCAAAGAACATTTGTGTCGCAGATGACATGAAGACGGCAAAACAATATGCACGGGGAGAAAATAGCCCTTACGTTCTTTATTACAGACAGCTACTGACCAAATTAAAGGATAGTGGGCGCCTAAACCTCTTTAAAGAAGACCAAGAAATGTCAGATGATGAAGTCACTCTAGATTATGTTCTTGATCGTTTAGTAATCCACGGAGATGCATCTAGTGTCGCAGATCAAGTTTTAGCCTTTAGAGAAGAGGTTGGCGATTTTGGCCATCTAGTTTATGCCGGCCATGATTGGACTGACTATGAACTAGGCCGCAAGTCAATGATCCTAACCGCCGAAAAAGTGATGCCCATTATTAATGATGCCAT
>DNBN01000043.1:0-4252 GCA_003491845.1 Porticoccaceae bacterium
CATGCATCTCTCGTCGGGTAAGCATTTTTATAGAGGCTGACATTTTGAACTGATCAATAAACTCATCAATAGACTGATCGATACTACACTCATCGGATGAGATGTAGTGACACATTGTGCCGTCTGCCAGCGCATTGCTTAATTTATAGTTTTTTAGCGTGTCAGACACTACAGTATTGATTTGGATGGGCATCTGCACACCAGAACTATTATCTACAATATGCCAAATATCTACTGACGTTATAGCGTTGTATTTGAATCTTCTTATTATAAGCACTGTCAACCTCCATGTCAGCGAACAAATTAACTCCAATAAGGCAATAAATGAATAGGTACCATCACTCATTTTATTAAAACTAGCAAAGTCATAGCCTAATCTTGCCGTCATTACCTCCATTAGACTGACATACGTTGCTATGATGCGAGGTAATTACCGACGTTTCTGCACAGGGGTACGTTAAATTAGCTCGACTAAATAACAATAATCAATCCGCATACTCAACGCAATAACCTTGTTAAGTTCGTTGTTTTTCGGATAGTGAATGCTACTAACCTAAAGCCGTCATCTGGGACTACTAGCCATCGATAAAGGTGAGGTTTGTTTCTGCCATAGTATATCCTTGATTATCGCAAAAAAATGCTACAGGTGTTTCTATGGGCTACTATGCGGACTAAGTGAGACTATCACTTTTGTTAATGGTTTACTGCATGAACGCTCTTTCCGTGCTAATACGTTTATGGTTCTCAAGAAGGTGAGGTGCTGTAAGAAAAGCAGCTCATCTTTAGTGCTTCTCGGTCGTTATAGCCACTGGACTGGCTGGCGCACGCGCTAGTACCAAAATGGTAGTCATTGTATTAGCTTCATAACGACCACTTTTTCTCCACTCAAAGTGTACTTAAAGGGATTGGAAATACTGAGTTTACTATTCTCACTACTGAGGACTATAGCGACACCTTTGGGTTCCGATCGTTAGTTTGTAGCGGATATATTTGAGAGTGAAACAGTGTGTGCGTCCCTATGGCCTTTGGATGCCTACACTGAGCATATGCATGCCAAGCGGGCTATACCAAAGGATAGCATGGCCTTAGGAGAGTTGTCCCTTACAGCAAAGGATGTTTAGTTACAAACTTTACTCTTTTTGGAAATACCAAATTTTTGTGAGTAAAAGGCAGTTTTTACTTAGGTTAGTATTGAGTAATCATGTTATCTGCCGATAAACTTCACTGCGGGCATCTTAACGTCAGAGGCTTTTGGTATCCGAAAATAGCTTAACGCATTAAAAGCATCAAATAGGGCTTGATATTAGGCGCTATTTTATTAAATATTTAATAACTTTTCCCGGATTTTTATTATTTTATGAATCGCTGCTCCACCTCAATTATTGTTATGCTCATGCCCCTTTGTGTCTACGTATCTGCTACCGACGATTCAATTAATGAATTGCTTAAAAAAGCCCTACAGGGAGATCTCAACTCTCAATATACGCTTGGCTACTTGCACCATAGTGGGGACAATGTCCAGAAAGATATTAATCTAGCCATTAATTGGTATCAGAAAGCGGCCTTAGCTGGACATCAAAAGGCAGCACATGCCCTTGGCACTATTTATGACTTCGGTAGAGAGGTACAAGAAGATAACCCAAAGGCGGTAAAATGGTATCGTGCTGGTGCTGCCCACGGTGATCCCGCAGCTCAAACATCATTAGGTAAGATGTATTATAACGGCGAAGGTTTAGTTCAAAGTGACACCAAAGCATTTGCGTGGTGGTCTGTTGCCAGTGCTCAGGGATTTAAGCCTGCCAAGGAGTTAATACGTGACACACGTGTCGTGATTAGACAGAGATATATTGACGAAGCGACAAAGGCTGCTACAGCCTGTCGGTTGGTAAACTATAAAAACTGCACTCTATGAGTTTGGGGGTACTTTTTTAGGCCGTTTGTAACTTTTTATCTCTCACAAACATCAATCATCTTTTTTGATGTTAGCAACGGTCGTCTCGATAATATCGTCTTTTAAAATTTCATCAATTTCATCAATTGACATGTAGTCTAGATCCCAATGATTACAAATGTCATTTCGGTATCGAGTATGGTTCTTTGCCGTTGAAACAGACTTTTTACGATTAAAGTAACTTAGCAATCTTTGACTAATAGACATGAAGATACCTTTCGCTGCATATTTTGTTAACCCCTGAGAATACTGAATTAATGTTCTTGAGCAATCTCTTTCGAGGCATTCACTTATCGGTCGAATCAACGATATACTTTTAGCTCATCTTTGTCATCCAAATTTTGCATTGCCAACGGCCATTGATCTACTTTGTTAGCAGACTAGACTTAGGCTCACCAATGTCTTGGCAGAAAAGGGCTGGCAATCTACTCGAAATTCTAAAAGATCTATTAAACGACTTGAATTAGGTAAATTGGAAATCTATTTAGTGTTTTTTAGATGGAGACTAGCTTAAAACGATTTTAAGAAACTAACTGGAAAAATTAGGGTCTTATTTTGACACCACACAGGTTTGCTAACAACATCGGTATCATTAATAATTATGCGAAAGTTATCCTCTATCGTTATTCTCATTGGCATCATACTCAGCTGTATAAGTGTTGCTCTGCAAGATAACAATCATGATGCCATGGTTGCTCTAGCAGCTTTTAGTGCTATTGGTATTATTAGTCTTTTTCGGTAGCCATAGTATCTGCTCTATGTACACAGTTTGACACCTGAAGTTAACTTTGTCTTCTACACTAAATGTTTTCAACATGACCACAAAGCATAACAGAAATTTAAAATATAGCCTTCAAACATAGTAAGCATACTCGTTAAAATGATGTGTGAAGCTTCTTGTGATATCAAAAAATAGTGTTTTTGCAAAATTAAGCTGCGCTATGTAGCACCAAAATGGAATACACCACGTAATTACGTTGTAACAAGCGCAAACAACGCGCGTCCGTCAGATTGCTAGCAGTTCACTGTCCAACTGATGTACTATTGGGCGTAGAGATAACTTTAACCAACGGCAGTTAACATGACACAACAGAATGACCCAAACTGGCAGGATGATTCAGACACAGTAGCCGAACAGGTGCCACCTCGATTACAAAAACCGAGAATGTATCAAGTTGTTTTACTAAATGATGATTATACGCCCATGGAGTTTGTGGTTGAGTTAATAGAACAGTTTTTTTATAAGTCACGGGAAAATGCGACCCAGATAATGTTGAAAATTCACACCGAAGGGAAGGGCGTTTGTGGCGTCTATACTGAAGATATTGCTGAAACTAAGGCGGCACTTGTTACCCAATATGCCCAAGACAATCAGCACCCATTATTCTGCCAAGCAGAACCCGCAAACGATGATGAGGATTAGTAGAAATGATTAGTAGGGAGCTAGAGGTTACTCTTAACCTGGCCTTCAAAAGTGCTAGAGAGAAACGTCACGAGTTTATGACCGTAGAACATTTATTACTAGCACTTTTAGATGATGCCTCGGCGGTTTCAGTGCTTAAAGCCTGTGGTGTAGATTTAAAATCATTACGTGAAGACTTGAGTGAATTTATTGACGCGACCATGCCGTCTATCCCTGAAACTCATCTTGAAATTGAAACCCAGCCTACCCACGGTTTTCAGCGAGTACTGCAAAGAGCTGTTTTTCAAGTCAACTCAGCAAATCATAGTGAAGTTGTCGGTGCCAATGTCATCGTTGCCATTTTTAGCGAGCAAGAAAGCCAAGCTGTCTACTTTCTGAGACTGCAAGATGTCGCTCGGATTGATGTTGTCAATTACATATCCCACGGCATTTCTAAATATGCTGATCAGTCGGAACCAAGTGGGGGTGCTGATCAAAATGCTTCTGAATCAGGCGAGGACGGGGAAGAAAAAGCCAAAAGTCTGCTTAGCCAATTTGCTACCAACCTCAATGAGCAGGCAATGCACGGGTCAATAGACCCCCTTATTGGTCGAGATCATGAGATAGAGAGAGTCAGTCAGATTTTAATCCGACGACGAAAAAACAATCCGTTACTCGTTGGCGAGTCTGGGGTTGGTAAAACGGCTATTGCTGAAGGTTTAGCCAAGCTAATTGTCGAAGAAAATGTTCCGGAACCCATGCTAGGGAGCATAGTTTTTTCTCTCGACATGGGATCCTTACTTGCAGGTACAAAATATAGGGGAGATTTTGAAAAGCGTCTTAAAGGTCTTATTGCTGAGCTTCTTGATATTGAAAAGTCTATTTTGTTCATCGATGAA
>DNBN01000043.1:4540-5047 GCA_003491845.1 Porticoccaceae bacterium
ATCGATGAAATTCATACTATAGTAGGCGCTGGAGCAGCCTCTGGTGGTGTTATGGACGCATCTAATTTGCTTAAACCACTGCTAAGCTCTGGTCAGTTAAGGTGTATTGGGTCAACTACATATCAAGAATATCGAGGTATTTTTGAAAAGGACCATGCACTGGCACGACGTTTTCAGAAAATTGATGTACCTGAGCCAAGTATCGATGAGACATTTCAAATACTCAAGGGACTCAAGTCACGGTTTGAAGATCATCACCAGTTAAAGTTTACAAATCCAGCTCTCAAGGGCGCCGCAGAGCTATCGAGCCGTCACATAACTGACCGATTTCTGCCGGATAAAGCAATTGATGTCTTGGATGAGGCTGGTGCATATCAGAGATTACAGCCTGAATATAGGCGCAAGAAAACCGTTGGTCTAAGCGACATTGAACTAGTGATTTCAAAAATGGCCAGAATCCCAGCGAAAAGTGTCTCTGCGAGTGATAAGGCCCAACTTAAGGATCTG
>DNBN01000043.1:5287-5517 GCA_003491845.1 Porticoccaceae bacterium
AACTTAAGGATCTGGCTGCCAATCTGAAGATGGTGGTATTTGGTCAAGACACAGCTATTGATGCCTTGTCCACCTCAATTAAATTGGCTCGCGCAGGGCTCAGAGAGGGAAGTAAACCGATTGGTAGTTTCTTGTTTGCCGGGCCTACAGGAGTGGGTAAGACAGAGGTTTCCAAGCAACTTGCAAACGTACTAGGCATTGAGCTGGTGCGTTTTGATATGTCAGAATAT
>DNBN01000067.1 GCA_003491845.1 Porticoccaceae bacterium
CAGAGTTTCGTGCAGTGTCGTTGCGTTACTTTAACCCTATTGGTGCCCACAGCAGCGGCACCCTTGGTGAAGACCCCAGCGGTATACCGAATAATTTGTTACCTTTTGTTACCCAGGTTGCCGTGGGGCAGCGGCCACAGTTGAATATTTTTGGCGGCGATTATCCGACAGCCGACGGCACCTGTGTGCGCGATTATTTACATGTGATGGATCTTGCCGAGGGACACCTTGCCGCCCTTGAATGGTTGCACGCAGATTCGGCTTTTCGTGGTGTGGAGGCGTTCAATTTGGGCACTGGTAACGGGGTGTCGGTGCTGGATATTGTGAACAGTTTTGAATCGGCCACTGGGGAGAGAATTCCCTATAAAATAGTGCAGCGCCGTGCCGGTGATCTGCCGGCATTTTGGGCTGATTCGAGCAAAGCTGCAGCTGTATTGGGCTGGCACGCTAGTCGAGATCTGCCAACTATGATGGCGGATGCTTGGCGGTGGCAGTCACAAAATCCCAATGGTTATCCTTTTGACTAGGTTGGGTTGATCTGGTGAGTCCGGCCATTAGAACTGTCACCCTACACAATAGTGCTGGCATGCGTGTGACGCTTATGAATCTAGGCGCTCGGCTGATATCTATTAAGGTCCCTGTTAAGGGTGAACTGACAGAAATGTTGCTGGCTTATCCAAATCTCAATGATTACCTTGATGATAGCTTTTATGTGGGTGCTGTCTGTGGTCCGGTGTGCAATCGAATTTCCAACGCACAGTTTTCTCTCGCAGAGGTCAATTATCAGCTTGATGCCAACGCCGGTGATCACTGCCTGCACGGAGGCGATAATGGCCTATCCCAGCGGGCGTGGCAGATTGAGCGGCACACTGATCAAGAGGTGGTCTTTACACTGCAATCGTCCCAACATGACGATGGGTTTCCTGGCAACCGATGCTTTACGGTCAGCTATCGGTTAACTGATGACAACAGTTTGCAGATTGATTTGCAGGGCCAGAGCGACCAAATGACGCCAATTAATCTTACGTTGCATCCCTACTTTACCTTGGGTGATTCCACTGCCGAAAATCTCTCGCTAACACTCAACAGTTCGTCTTTTTTAGCTAGAACTGATGATGGCATTCCCACCAGAGACATCATTCCTGCCTCGGCGCTGGGGCAAGATATTTCCAGCGGTGTTGTTGTTAAGGCGTTGATTGCTAACAGCCAGTATCCGCAGATAATGTCTGACTCTGGCATAGACCATTGCTTTATTGTTGATCAGGCTGGTCCAAATAAGCTCGGTGCTGTGCTCAAGTCTTCCACCAATGGCGTTACCTTAAGATTATATTCCAACCAGCCTGCACTGCAGGTTTACAGCGGTGGTTTTTTAAAGCAGCCTTTTAGCCCTAGTCAAGGTATCTGTTTAGAACCTCAGGCTTATGTTGATGCACCCAACCAACCAGACTTTCCGCCTATTTTTGTCCAAACGGGACAGGAATACCGCCACAACACTATATTACAATTTTCTATTCGACCTAAATAAAGTTATCTAGATGAGGTGTTTTCTCGCCGCAGCGGCGGTATCTCTAGCATCCAGAATTCGTGATCGTCCTTATTTTTTGGCCCTATGCGGTTTTCCACTGACTGCAGCAAATTATTTGGATTGTGGATGATACCATTAGCAATGACGTGGGCTATGTCTCTGGCCGCGGTGATATCCTTTAATGGATTGCCGTTGACGACAATGATATCTGCTAATTTACCGGGCTTAATAGTTCCTACCAGATTGTCTATGCCTAGTGCTTTTGCACCATTGATGGTACCAGCTTTTAATACCACGGCATTGGGTAGTCCAGCATCCACCAGCGCAAATAGCTCTCTATGATAGGCAAAACCAGCCAGTAGGGTGGTGTAGACGGGCTCATCGGTACCAGTGACGATGAGGTTGGCACCGCCAGCCTTATAAAGTTCAAGCAGCTCAATAACGCGCTGACGGTATTCAGCCCAGTCCGATTCTGGTGGAGGTGAGCCTCTAGCTTCTAATAAACCTTTCGCATAGGGAGTGAAATATTTTGCTTCATCGGTCCAGATCATGTCATGAATGTGTTTTTGCCGCAGATTTACGCTACCATACATTTGCAAATTGGGATCGTAGTAGACTTGCTTGTCGATCATCAGCTGAATAATTTCTGCCAGTTCGTTGGGGTCGGCCTCCTGCGGACTCAAGGCCAGTAACAGCTGATGTTCGATACGGTCCATACCCATGGTAATTGCATCTAAGGTGGAAACATCGTATTCCACCAGATAGTTGGCTAGGTGACCGGTAGTGGTGAGTCCGTGTTTTTTCGCCTGATCTATAATGATTTTGGTTTCATGAGGCGTGGACTGCTTGATTTTGATACTCCTTATTCCAGTGTTGGTCCAATAGTCTACTTCTTGTCTGATTTCA
The DNA here is from genome assembly GCA_003491845.1 of Porticoccaceae bacterium. Taxonomy (GTDB): domain Bacteria; phylum Pseudomonadota; class Gammaproteobacteria; order Pseudomonadales; family Porticoccaceae; genus HTCC2207. The sequence continues at coordinate 2,432 of DNBN01000067.1, forward strand.
TCGTCTGTGATGTCGTTGGGCCAGGCAACACAGTCATCCTCCGCAACTTTGACGTCATACTCACAGCGAAAACCGCCGAAGTATGGTCCAGATGACAATAATCTCGGGCCTATGGCCTCTCCGTCCTGAATTTTGTTGCGCTGATCAATAATCCTTTGCGGGTTCATTTCTCCTGCGGACCAGGTGCTGGTAACACCGTTGGCTAGGTAAACCAAACTGTTGTAGTAGGCTTCGTCTACGCGACCCTCATAGAAGAAGTCCAAACTGTAGTGAGCATGCAGATCGATAAAGCCGGATAATATGGTTTGATCATCGGTGAGTTGAATAAGCTTACTATTGATGGTCACAGTATCCTGCGCAGTATCAACGGCTACAATCTGGTCGCCTTGAAGCAGAATGCCACTGTTGCGCCGTCGCTCATCTCTGAGGCTATCAAATATCCAGCCGCCGCGAATGAGAGTGGTGGTTGCGCTGGTATTTGTCTCAGGCCAAGACGTTTGTGCTTGGGAAAAGTTACTTGCGCAGAAAGCGAAAATGGCAATAAACCAATAACCTAGCCACATGATGGGACTACCTCCATTGGATTTTTATAAATCTCTTATTTAGCTCTTGTTACCACATTGGTTAGAAGTTAGACAATAGCTGGAGTCAATAATGCCAACTTTGGGTTTATGTAACAAAGGTTATATGAGTACCTACCAAGAGCAAGCTAAAACCGATTTTAAAACGAGACAATCAAGATATTCTAAAGAATTTAAACGATTTGATTTAGATAATTTTGCGAGCAATGACCCTTACGAAGTACTAGGGGCTTGCCACTAACAGCATTAATACTAATTTTCTCTTGTAGTTCAACTAGATATAATTCAAAGCTTCAAGATATTTATTAAGAAAGAATAGATTTATTTTCAGATGTAAATAACTCAACTATGGAATCCAGACAAGCAACAGATTTACCCTCTTTTGACGGGACTTGGAATTCTCAAACAGGATAGAGCCATCAAAATGGTTAGGTTGTTTAGTCTCAGTAGCCAACTTAGTCAACGCGTTGAAATTACCCTATGGGCCGCTACATGTTCATTTTAATGTCTAACGGTTAAGTCTAACCATTGACCCATTTTGGTTTGCGTTTTTGAGCAAACGCGGTTACACCTTCTCGAGCATCTTTAGTCTTTAATAAACCTCCAATTTCAGTCTTACTAAGCGCTAGAGCTTTGTCCCAGTCTCCTTGGGCATCAACTGCGTTGAGGACCCGTTTTGAGGCTCTTATAGAGGTCGGTGAATTGCCTGCGATGGTTTGAGCTAATTGGCGTGCTGCTTGCAACACGTCTCCGCTTGAGCTCACTGAATTAATTAGTCCCAGTTGCACTGCTTCATCTGAGGCCACATGACGGCCGGTTAGTATTAGTTCCATGGCTGCTTTTTCGCCAATTTGTCGGGTTAAACGCTGAACACCACCAGCAGCTGCAAACAAACCAACTTTGACTTCAGGTAAGGCAAATGTCGCCTTAGGATCTGCTATGGCAACATCACAGGCTAAAATGATTTCAAGACCGCCACCCATAGCTACACCATTTACTGCCGCAATCACAGGTTTTTCTCGATCAGTACGAGAGCAGAGCCCGGCAAATCCAGAAGATGGAATAGACATATCACCGCCACTGGCGGTTATTTTTAAGTCGTTACCGCTGCAAAATGCTTTATCACCGGCACCGGTAATAATGGCTACCCAAAGCTCTTGATCGCGCTCAAACTCATCAAAAATTTCTGCTAATTCAAAATGTGCTGCACTAAATAACGCATTGTATGCCTCGGGCCGGTTTAGGGTAATTTCAAGGACATGTCCATCTCGATTTAGCTGAATATACTCAAATTGACGGTGTAGAAATTGATCATCCATAGAATGTCCTAAGAGTTGAGTATTAGACAAATAATTCTTGCCTGCTTGATGTTCAATGGTTATTTTTTGGCCAATAGGGTTTTCAAACAGATGCAAGGCTTTAATGGATGCACGATGATCAGGCCGCAGGGATGCCATGATTCGTCCCTTAGCATTGCGTGCAAACAGGTAGGCATGATCGGGCCCATATTTGCTATGGCGGACTGTGTAGGCTTCTATAACCGCCTCACAGTTTTCCGCAAGAAGAGGGGGTTGCGGCTGATCCGCAATTTTTTGTTGAAGGTGCACAGACGTATTCTTAACGCCATTGTCAGTCCAGTTGCTGGGAGACCTAGCGGCGTACACACCAGCTGATACCTTACTAATAAAACCGCCATTAGCTAAAATTAAACCATAGGCTTCTCGGTCAACACGAAGTTTTTCTACAAGGGACGCAATGGCGTGGGTTGAGTAATTATTACCAGCGCCACCAAAAAAAGGCAATCCACCGGTAACACTCATCTGATCAGATGTAGCATCTAGCCCTAATACTTCAGCCGCCAGATGCACAACAATGGGAAAGCAGCTATAAATATCGTGATAGGCAAGGTCTTTAGCACCTATACCGCTTTTTTCAATAGCGCTGCGCAGCGCTATTTCCAATGCTTTTGATTTAGACAGATCAGGCCTTTTAGATACAATTTTGTCATTGACACTGGCGTAGCCGTGAAGATAGATCCATTTCTCCTCTGGGATACCCAGGCTTTGAGCATGATCAACACAGGTTAAAATTAGACTTGCACCCTGATTTACTGAATCTTGAGCTATATTCCATTTTAGGTAGGGATCGCAAATAGGATAGTTTTGTGCTGAAGCTGTTGATAAAAACGGTGCTTCCATCAATGTGGGAAATTGCGCAAAAGGGTTTAGCTGAGCGGTCTTTGACAGACCGGTACAAATTTTCGCTATATAGTGCTGATACTCAGACTTTGACAAACCTAGCCGTCCTCTCAGAGCTTCTTCTAAAATAGCATAGGTTTGTGGCGGTAGTCCTATACCGTTGGCTATTTCATAGGAGGATATAAAGTCGGTCTGCGGACCTCTATCGTGTATTTCAGTTTGCTCATCAGAAGACCAGTCAAGGGATATTTTATGCTTAAGTGCAGTTTTCAATGCTGCTTTAGCTTCGCTGCCAACCAGCAATGCTGTGCGGATCTCGCTATTATAAATAGAACGACATAATTCATTCACCAGAGCTTGCGGCTGTTCACCTCCAGCGGCTGAATAGGTGATTTTTTTGGCTTTAATAGAAGCTTTAGCTGCAATGGCTGCGGGAAAGTTAGTAGCCTTACCAAAGGGATCAAAGGGACGACGTAAAGAATCCGTGAAAGCCCTAATGACTACCATATGGTCAATGTTATCTGTCAGTTTTTTTACACCGACATCTTTTTTGGCACGATTAATCGCTTCCGTGGCAAGGCTCACAGGACTGGGCGCTTGATTTCTGCCATCCCAGTGACTGACAACTTGGCCCACACCAATAATAATTGGAAGATTTTTTTGACTACTCATAGAATCCTTATTAGAACCCTTAAATGCTCAGAAAACCAGCATTAAGGCTTGGTTAGATCTTAGAGGTTATGGCTGTTCAGCTACTACTAGTAAGACACCGCTAGACAGTAACGACGACTATGTTATTACTATGAATGTAACACATTAGTCCTATTTAGGCACAATGGTTGTATCGTTGTATCGTTGTAT
>DNBN01000088.1:0-1211 GCA_003491845.1 Porticoccaceae bacterium
ATTACGATCTTTTTTTAGGATATTTGGTTTGCCTAATTGATTAGTGACTTGTGACGCAGCCATGCCTTTTTGAATAACCTTTCTTGTTGTTTCGCTGTATGTCTCAAAATTATCTTGAACTCTATTTTCAATGCTTCTTTGAAGGCCTTTTTGCGGGATGTTTTGACAGCCGACGAATAAAAGGGTAATACCGATAAATATTATGAAAAGAGCGTTAATGTTATTCATTTTAATTATCCTTGAATGAAGAATTATTTACTAATGCATAATTAATAGACCATCACTCGTGGTTTTGCCACACGCTGAGCATATGAAAAATATATAAAAGATTAATAATAGGTTGGTAATCACGCCTAGTTAGCGTGAATTCGGTGTGTGGCAAGCTGCTTGAAAATAAATTACACCTGTGTAGCTTAGTCTTTTGTTTAGGTCGGCGTATCGGCTTAAACGGCAACATGCCAAATCATTTACGAAGGTGATTTGATATAAATCGTTTGGCAGCTCTGCCTATTTACGCACATAGGTATTTTTACAATTGAACAATAAAACGAGATTTTTTTAGGGCTATGTAATGCATTTAGGCAAATAGTTGACCAAAATATGTGTCCGACTGCAGTCCCTGTTGTAGAATAAAACTTTGACAAGTATATTTGGAAAAACGTTATGGGTAGAGCCTATCAAAACCGAAAAGATTCAATGGCAAAAACTTCTGATGCTAAGGCGCGGATATACAGTAAGTATGCTCGTGAGATTTATGTTGTTGCCAAAGCAGGAGGCTTAGATCCTGCGGGTAACTTGAGTCTTCGTAGTGTCATAGAGCGTGCAAAAAAGGACCAAGTTCCCACCCATGTGATCGACAAGGCAATCGACAAAGCCAAAGGCGGTGCTGGAGAAAACTTTGAAGTTGCTCGTTACGAGGGGTATGGACCTGGTAATTGTATGGTGATTATTGAATGTTTAACGGACAATTCTACGAGAACATTTAACGATGTCCGTCTGTGTTTTACTAAAACAAAAACTAAGATTGGTACCCAAGGATCTGTTAGTCACATGTTTGATCACCTAATGATCTTAATGTTTGCTGGTAAGGATGAAGAAGAGGTGTTAGATGCTTTGCTTATGGCGGATGTAGATGTCATTGATATTGAGAATGAGGATGACACTCTGACAGTTTTTGCACCTCACACAGAGTCATTTAAAGCCAAGCAAGC
>DNBN01000088.1:1462-1769 GCA_003491845.1 Porticoccaceae bacterium
GAGTCATTTAAAGCCAAGCAAGCTTTGACCGATGCTTTTGGTGACCTAGACTATGAAGTCGATGAAATTCAATTTATCGCACAAAATATGGTTCCATTAGCAGGTGACAATACAGAGATTTTTGACACTTTTATCGAAATGCTTAATGATCTAGAAGATGTACAGAATATTTATCACAACGTTGCTTGATCGCGTCAATGGACTGGTAGGGCAGCTTTTTAGGGGCTATAAAGGTCTTGCACTTTTGCCGTGCTTGAAAAATTGATAAAGCCAGGAATAATGAACTTATGAATAATAATGTTTGCTT
>DNBN01000088.1:2033-2734 GCA_003491845.1 Porticoccaceae bacterium
ATAGGTTGTTTGTCTCTGTTTATAGCCGCCTGCGGTGGCGGCGGAAGTGCAACGCCTGCAAGCCCGGTACCTTCAGTTCCATCGCCTCCGCCTGAACCGGTAGGTGAGATTTTCCAGATAGAGACTACAGTGTTAAAAGGGCAGTCCACTGAGCTTGTTTTACAGGCTCCAAATGTTTCTTTGACAAATATCAGTTGGCAGCAAACGGCGGGTCCGGAGCTAACTTTTTATGCAACTGATAGCAAGGTAATTGGCTTTACACCCACTGAATCGGGATCTTACACTTTTCAAGTGCATTATCGTGCCGGTAGTACTAATGAAAGTTTGAGTCACAGTTTTAATGTCAATAACCAGACGGCTCAGTTAACTGTGCGTCTTGGTCATGCGGCTCTTGAAGGAAGTGCCATATCACTGATTAGTTATGCCGCTGAAGATATTAGTTCCGTTGCTATTGATAAAAGCTCATGGCGGTGGTCTCAATTAGAAGGTCCCACCGTTAGTTTCTCTGAAGCCAATACTGACGGGAGTGTTGCGGTATTTTTTGATGCCCCTGAAGTCACTCAAGATCAAGTGCTGCAATTTGAGGTTAGTGGTACGGTCAGAGGGCAACGCTATTCAGATCAAATAGCGATACTAGTAGAAAATACCGATGTTCTAGTGACCGATCAAAATGCTCCTTTTACTAGCAGAGTAGCTGAGGC
>DNBN01000316.1:0-3082 GCA_003491845.1 Porticoccaceae bacterium
GATCGGGATCTTTGGCAATCGCAGTACCAGCAGCTAAAAAAGCACCCATGATGATGGATAACGACAATGAAAAACCTATGCCTTTTCTATTCACTCTGACAATTCCTATATCAATAATTTAACAACGATAGATTACAAAACCTCTCCGGGATTAAGCAATCCCGGAGAGGTTTTTACATACTAGGGGAGAGATAGTATGTGTAACCTGGGAGCTAGAAATCTACGCTGATTGAGGCACCAAAGGTGCGAGTAGAAGCGTTAGTTACGCGACACAGTACTGACTGGTTGGTATCTTTTTTGCCACTTGCTGGATTTGGCCCCGCTAATATGGCATTACCATCATTAACCAATATATGCCCACAATACTGTTCATCAGTCAGGTTTCTTCCATACAGAGAGAATGCATACTGACCTGCGTCACCAAATCGATAGGTAAGATTGGCATTGACTAGAGTATAGGCCTCTTGGGTAAGTTGATCGACAACATTTGCATTGCCATTGGTCGCTGTCGATTTGACCTGATCACCGGTATGGGCGATGTTGGCAGTCAGATTAAGTTCGTTACCACTCTCAAGCTGGAAGTTCTGAGAAGCTAAGAGGTTAAATGAAACCTCCGGCGCCATTGCTAGCTCAGCGCCCTCAGCAAAGCTGCTATCGCCCGATTCAGTTACCTCTGTATCAAGGATCGAAACACCTGCTTGTAGGTATAAGCCACTGTCACCAGCATATCTTAAATTGGCATCAAACCCTGTGATCTCAGATTCCGGTGCATTTTCTAAGCGTGGAAGACCGCCAGCGGCAGATACAAACTGTTGCAGATTTTCGTAGGTGTAGAAGAACGTCGAGGCATCCAGCTCAATGCGGTTATCCCAAAACATACCTTTATAACCAAGCTCCCAAACATCTAGGGACTCTGGCTCTAGCTTTGTATCTTCCAGAGAATTAATCACATTGGCAACCGGGAATAGTGCGTAGACAGGTCTGGTATCCAGAGCAGAACCTTTAAAGCCCCTGGATACGCTGACATAAACCATAGAGTTCTCTGTTGCTTTCCAATCCAATTTGACCGTATAACCCACATCTTTATTATCGAGGGTTTGCCTTATTTGGCGAGCAATTTCATAGCCATTGGCATCATACTCAGCAGTGCCAGGATTTTGTTCAGCAACCAGTGCGGCGACATCATCTGAGAAATACAATGTATGTGTTCCTACACCTGCAACGCTTGGGGAAGAAGGTCTATAATTTCCCACAATCTCTTCATCTGAATAACGCACACCAGTGGTTAAGGTCAGTGCATCACTGAAATCGTATTCTCCCTGGAAATAAATACCAAAGTTTTCCTTGGTATGATCCAGTTCAACACTTGGAATCTTGTTACCGCCACCAAACTTACCTGCTGAGCCTCGCAAACCTGTATATGAATCTGCTTCTTCATCAAGGAAGTAAACGCCCGCTATCCAGCGATGGTCCTCGTCACCATTGGAAATTAAACGTATTTCTTGCTGAAAGGTATCGCGATCGTCCTGCTGGAATGTATGCAAGTTAAGAGTATCACTACCGTCATTGTCATTGGCGTTTTTAAAGGTGAGCGTATCCATTGAAGTAATGGAGTTTAAAGTAGCCCAGCCCAGATCATAATCAATTTTCAGATAGAAGCCATCTGTCGATATGTCCTCTAAACCAACATCCTGTGCGGTCAACTTCCAATCGCCAGTGGAGGGGTCAGACGCCGCCTCACCAGTCGCACCGCCGTCACGACCAAGACAGCTCGTATTTGCTTCAAAATCGACAACACTCATGGGAGCATCAACACAGACCCCTCCAGATCCGTCCGCTGATCGAGTACCCACGGCCTTTACGGCTGTACTATTATTTTGACTCCTAAGAGAATGCACATTAAAGGTAACTGAAGCCTGATCATTTGGCTCCCACAACAAAGAGACACGACCGCTCTTAGTATCGTCGTCGCCATAATTTTTGCCATTGCTAACGGAGGTAAAGGCGCCATTATCGTCAATGGTTTGCATAGCAACACGCGCCGCCAAGGTATCAGATATATCGAAACCCACTGCAAACTCTGTTTCCATATGGCTATTACTGCCCCAGTTTACACTGGCACTACCCTGAGTCCCGGCACCAATTATTGGTTTATTGCTGATGTAATTAACTGCACCGCCCGTAGTGTTTAATCCAAAAAGGGTATTCTGTGGGCCTTTAAGCACCTCTACGCGCTCCATATCGTAAAGCGCCGCTCTGGCATGATAACCACTGGTCAAAGTGATGCCGTCAAAATACTGTCCTACCGCAGATGACGCCGTTAAATGAACGTCATTGGTTCCTACACCCCGCAGGAAGTAACTTCTATTTGAACCCTGTTGAGAACTAGATGAAAATCCCGGCGTTATATCCACCAAATCACTGGCATCGGTGACACCCAATGTTTTCATTTGCTCAGCGGTAAAGGCACTCACTGCAACGGGAACATCCTGAAGAGACTCAGAACGTTTTTGAGCAGTAACAATAATTTCCTCAAGCGCACCATAAGCGAATGTATGACCAATTAAAACTGCAGAACCCAACATAACCTGCGCTGTAGTTTTTTGAAATTTACTTTTATAGAAACTCATAGGAACCCCCTCCCTATTTTTATTAGTACCTTGAACTGAAACCTATCATCCGAGCATTTATGCTTGATAAGTAATTTCATTACGCACTCAACTGTGCCCGTTACAAGAATGATCTCGCCTTTTAATTTGTCTAATTTGGCGAGAGTGGTAATATATAACCACTCACTAAGGATGATAATACACTAAAGATCAGTCTCACCGTTCGTGAAACACGTTTAATAAATAGGTAGTGAAATGAATGAACTTGAATGTATACGAGCCTTTGTAAAAGTAGTTGAAGTCGGCAGTTTCGCCGAGACTGCTCGTCAAACGAACACTGCAAAATCTGTTATTACCAAGCGCGTCAATCAACTTGAAGAACATCTGGAGTTACAACTACTGCGGCGCTCAACACGGAAACTGACTATTACCGAGGGCGGTGCCGACTTTTATGAAAGAGCGGTTCGTGTGCT
>DNBN01000316.1:3493-4570 GCA_003491845.1 Porticoccaceae bacterium
GAACATCCAGAATTAACAGTGGAACTCGAGCAACATGATCGGTTTTGTGATCCAGTCCAAGAAGGTTTCGATGTCTGCTTGCAAACAGGACAAAACTCCAGTGGCATTCTCGAAGCCACCGAAATATTTCCAGTTCGGCGGCTGATCGTTGCAACTCCTGAATATATCAAAAAAAACGGATTACCATCGAAGCCCGATGATCTTCCGCAACACAGGTTTTGCCACAATACATTTATCGAACCTGACTGCTGCATTAATTTATCCTCCCCAAAAGGAATCAAGCCCATACCCATTCAAGCAATAATACAGACCAATACAATCTGGATGTTGCGTGCAGCCATTTTGAGCAATGAATATATGGCAGTAATGCCTGCTTTTTTTATTGAGAAAGAGATTATTAGCGGTAGGCTTGTCGCTGTTCTGCCTGAGGTTCAGCTTAAGAGCATAATGATATCGGCCTTTTATCGCCGTTCATCTTTTGTGCCTATGAAGGTAAGAATATTTATCGACTTTTTACGTAGGAAATATGGCGACAAACCACCTTGGGAAAACAAATTACTCGATGCCCGACCAGAGCTATCTTTCGCCCTAGGATCTAAAGGCACAAATAAATTAGGATAAACAATTAATCCAGGACTTGTTTGATTATCTCTCTACTACAATCCCAACAGGCGGAATCTAGGATGATCCACGCGGATCGCGATCGCTGTGCACAGCTAAAAAATCTACATAACTCAAAATATCATCCGGTAACACTCGAGCAAATGCGGTAGAAGCTATCCATGCTGCCTGAACCTTACCCTGTTTATTAATTAGGAATGTGGCCGGCTCGCAAAACAATGGCATTTCAATATCCTTCTCACGCTTTGATATAAAAACGCCCATTGCCCGAGCCCGATCTATAGGCATCTCATAGCCAATAGCTAATCTGAACAATCCATAGTCTTTTGCCATCGCGCTGGCTCTTGCCTCTGTGTCAGCACTGACTGCCAATATATCCACGCCCCGTGTGGCGAACTCATTGTGCAGCCTCTCGAGACTTTGCAACTGGGTTTTACAGTGCCCACACCACATGCC
>DNBN01000316.1:4858-4979 GCA_003491845.1 Porticoccaceae bacterium
TACCCCCATTTAAAAGACTAATTTTAAATTCAGGTAATAGCTCTCCGGTTTTATTACTCATGGTCACTTCTCTACCTTATATTCGATGATTCTATTTCTCTCTGAGTCACTGATACCTCCG
>DNBN01000272.1:0-3852 GCA_003491845.1 Porticoccaceae bacterium
ATCTTCGCCGCAGGCATTGCTTTGAGATCGCTGCGACTGAGCGCTCTCGAACCAGGTACTGGACTTTCATGGCAGGTGGCACAGTGCTTTTGAAACTCCATCATGCCGCGATAATCTGAGGTCTGAGCCAAGCTGAGTGATGAGACCACTGAAAAGACCAATAGAGCAAGGCCTTTCCAGTAGTTATTTAGTTGGCAACGAACTGTCAGTAATGTTTTCATAATGCGTCCTAATATATCGATACAATTTGCATTTGGACGAACAATCAAAAATCAATGACTTGTCTCATTACTGATTCATCCGTTGCACAACTTAGGGTAGATTAGAAGTTCATTCCAACCTTTATGCCAGCCCAGCGCGGCATACCCATATTGCCATACACAAAATCGATGTCCGCTATGCCGTAGGTGTTGTCAATGTATTCTGTCTCGAAGACATTTTTAACATAGGCTTGCACTTCCCATTTCTCTGAGGCTGATACCCAGAATACCCGCGCATTGACAAGCGTTTTGGCCTCGCTGTAGTTATATTCATTACCTCCAGCGCCGATACCTTCACTATGGTAAGAAAAGTCGGTTTGCAAGGTAACCACAGCGCCATCATTTAAAGGAATATTGTAGCTAACCACACCATTAACCATTAAGTCAGGTGACCCAAGCTCTGAACCATCTAGAGCGCGGGCAACACCGTCTGCGGAATAAATGACATAGCCTGAATCGGCGCTGATTTCGCTATCCAACCAGCCTATACCCAAGCTCAACTCCAAATTATCTGTTGGCACTGCGAGTAGCTCAAGTTCTACACCATAGATATCCGCATCACCAAGACTGATCAAGCGACTGACTGGTGCTACCACGTTTGAGTCATAGGTAATGCCCTGCTTATCGGAAACTTCCTGATAAAACAGTGCCGCATTTAACTGTAGTCGTCCGTCCATTAGTGTGGACTTGCTACCCAGTTCAAAGGCTGTTACTTCCTCTGGATCCACTGACGTCATTGCGCTCAGATCACCAAACAACAAGTCACTGTTGAAATTTCCTGAACGGAAGCCGGTGGACAGGCTAGCATAAATCATCATCTCATCGCGGGGACGCCACTCTAGCCCCAGTTTACCGGAGAGGTTTTCACTGGTAAGACGATCTGCGCCCGGAAGCCCCTGCGTGGTGAGCTGCACTTTCTTTTCTTCGTCGGTATAACGAAACCCAGCCAGCATACTCAGCGTATCACTTAAAGAGCGGTTAATTTCACCAAACAGCGCATAGGACTTGGTATCGACGTTAGCCATAGTGTCCGGGTTTTCGTCGACCCCCCATTCATATCCTGCCACACCAGAGGTAGAGCTTCTGTCATCATCTAGATAAAACAAACCAACCAGCCAGTTCCTACCTTCATCGCCACCAGATAAATGAAACTCTTGTGAAAATTGGTCAGCGTCTACTGTGTAGGTATCGTCGTACTGGTATAAGCCGAACATTCCAACTGCGGTGCCATCTTCATCAGCATTGAAATAACGATCTAGACTATCCAAGGCACTGATTGAAACAAGCTCCATATCGTCATTTAACTGCCAGGTTAGCTTGGCTATTACCGTCTCAGTTTCGAGGGTATATCGACCATCGCCCGCACTCGGGTCATGCTCAGTATAGGGTTTAGTCACATCGGGGTTAGGATCGCTAAATCCAGCACCACCAACACATTGGCTAGCTAAGACACGCTTCGCATCACATACCTCATAAAACCCATACTCTGGATCAGATATCGCTGGATCCATAAGACCCCAGTAGTTGAACGCCTTACCAATATCATCTGCATCACTAGCTTCCAATGAAAGCAAAAGATTCATGTCATCATTGATATCAATATCCAAATGGGCGCGGCCCATTATTCTATCGGTAACGCCCAACTTACCGCCTGCGGGACCCTGATTGTCTTGGAAGCCATCATCTTCATGATACTTTAACGCCAAGCGGCCACGCACCTGATCACTGATTGGTCCACTAATGGCAGTTTCAACAATATTGGTGCCATAGGAACCATACTCAAAATTGAGATAGCCTTCTTGTTCTTCAGTAGGTTTGCGGGAGATAAAATGCACCAGTCCAGCGGTGGAATTGCGGCCAAATAATGTGCCTTGCGGGCCACGCAAAACCTCGGCGCGTTCCACGTCCATCAACACACCACCACCATAGAAGGCAGCGGGTCGATACACCTCATCAAAATACAACGCAACGTTATCCTCTCCCGCAAGTGTGGGGTTTAATGTTGAGTTGCCGCGTATGGTGATGTCCGCAGAAAATGAACCCTCGCTAGAGGAGACATTGGGTATTTGCGAAAAAATATCTCGCGTATCCTCAAAACCAAAGGCATCAAGCTTATCGCCACTTAAGGCTGTCATAGAGACGGAGATATCTTGCAGATTCTGCGTCCGTTTTGTCGCCGTCACTAGAATTTCGTCGATACCACGGGAACTCTCTTCTTTTGCAGAAACATCTGCAGCCATCAGCGCGGCAAAAATACCGAGCAGACTCAATCTATTCTTTTTCATAGTCTTCCCCTTTTGATTTACACATAGTTATAGTTGTGTTTTGTATATACCAACGAAAGAATGTCATATGACTAACTAGAATGTCAAGTGACATGTATACTAGGATAGCTAAGCAGATCTGTGAGACAGTGAAAACTTAGGGGGACCAACCAACACTAACATGTCAGTTGACATTCTGCATTGCTTCATGACAGTATTTACTCTGACCGTGGTTGAGTGAGCTGACTTATGACAAATAAATACCGCTTTATTATTCCTTTCCTAGTTGGATTAAAGATCCTCTCTGTAAACGCGGCAGAGCCACTGGCTATTCCTGACCCGACAAATTACCCATCCCTCTCCACTAAAAAGATGGGCCATGTGCGTCATATGATTAATCTGGCAAACCAACTTGATGGCGATTTCTCGCTGATGGGTGAGACTGATCCCGTCTACTATATGAGTTTCCATGCCTACCAGTTTCAAATTGCGTTTGCTCAATATGCACTGGCGTCTACCCACTACCACTATACGCCCGCCCACCGTGATCTTTACCAGAAAGCATCGGCAAGGCTGATTCAGAGGATGATTTACAAAGATGTGTGGGATTATTGGGCACATGTTAGCAAGTTTGATCTAACGGACAGAACTGGAAGTGAGGGTGGTCAAGAGAGGATGATCAACTATACCGAAGATGACTGGTACGGTTGGATCGACCCCAATATTAAGAAGAACATTATGTACAGCGGCCATCTTTTGCAAATGGTGGGCCTGCATCAAAACCTTTTCGACGACAACCGCTACGATGAGCCCGGTTCTCTTACGTTTCGTTACGCACCGATTGAGTATGGTCAAGGTCCTGTCGAGATGAAGTACGATTATCATCGATTGGCCAAGGTTATCTATGATCAATTTGTCGAAGATCATTACCGCGGTATTGAGTGTGAGCGCAATGCCGTTTACGCAGAGTGCAACCAGCACCCTATTCTCGGTCTTATGTCGTACGACTTAAAAAATGGTACGGACCTTTCGGTAAAGGTGCGCAAAGAGTTTAAGAAGGTTATGCGCAAGCGTAAATATATTAACCCCGAAACCAACACCACGATGTATTTCCTGAAAGTCAAAGAGGATGAAGTTGTCCCAGCAACCTTCGCCTGGGCTGATGGTTGGAATGGTCATGCCCAACACGTATGGGACAAGGAATATATCGAGAGCATTTATCCCGACCAGCAAAAACGCTATATCCCATCGATGCTTAGAGGATGGCCCTTCGAGAACATGGGCTGGACTGCATCATTCGACTTTGGTTGGTTCGCCCTGCTAGCGTC
>DNBN01000272.1:4228-8595 GCA_003491845.1 Porticoccaceae bacterium
GGCTACTATTACCCGAATACTACCTATTATCAGTATAACTTCCGCCGGGACTGGAAAGGATTTATCCATAACGTCGGCCCTGCGACGGGTAACGTTCTAGTTGGCTTTGCCCGCATCAATCCGAAAGACGGACTGTGGCAGATCTATAATCACCCTTGGGATGATACCCACTATTCGCAACCTTACATCACCGACGTAGAATATTTGCAAGCGAGTGTCACCCAGGCGATCTATGACCCAGAGGAGGAGGCTCTGATTGTCACTTTGGTGCCTGGGCCAGTGCCCAGTACGTCCACCTCATTTACCGTGCATCAATTGGATCATGATAAGAGTTATGCATTGATCAGGGATGGGCAAGTGTTGGGCGAAGTCAATGCGCAAACGGGTTTGGCTCTACCAAATACTCAGTGGCAGGCTGATGGCTCCCTTCTTATCAGTACTAAATTAGCAGAGCCACAGTCTTTTGTATTGAAGGTAATGGCGGCCACGCTAGCTGCACGCTAATGAGGGTAGCTCGAGACAAAACTGCCGGCAAACGAGTCGCTAAACATCTGTGTAGATTCGCGCAAACTGTGTTTGTCCTTGCATTTGGAGTAGCTATAACCGCATGCTCAGATACTGACAGGGCAAATACCTTGAGCGAAGGGATTACCAACAAGAAGGTACGTCAGTACCTTCTGGAGCACCCCGAACTTGTTCTTGATGATCCAGAAATTGCCCGCGCCATAAGTTCAGCCCGCTCAGCGCGGCAACAACAGGCGAGCGCCTTATGGCGCAAGTCTCTCCTTGCAGATAACGCTAGTCTACTAGACTCCAACCTCACCCCAGTCTCTGGGGTTGTTAGATCCCAAGTCACGATTATCGAGTTCTATGATTATCAATGTATGCCTTGCAAGGCCAGTTACCCAGAACTTGAACAGATCAAAAAAACAGAGAAAGATGTTCGTATTATTTATGCCCAGCTGCCTGTTTTCGGGAGCTATTCGATCCTGGCTGCACGGGCCGCTATCGGCGCTCACCGGCAGGGCCTGTTTCAGGCTTATCACGATGCATTAATGACTACCGATATCCGTCTTGATGCGGATTCTATTTTCGCCACGGCAGCCGATATAGGGCTCGACACTGAAAGGTTACAGGCTGATATGCGTGATCCACAAGTCATTCAATATCTAGAGCAGATGCGGCTTCTCGCCGACGCACTTGATGTGACCGGCACGCCAGCATTTGTAATAGGAGATGCCATTCTGCTAGGGGGCACTAGGGTAAACGAACTTAAAGCAGTGCTCGACCAGCAGCGTAGTAAAAGCCATCAGTCCAGTGGAGGTTGACAGCTTATTTGGGTGAAAATGACTCTCAAAATTTTAAAAATAAAATCGAGAACAGCGTCTCTATAAAGGCCTTTTAAGCTCTGTAAAGACTTGAGCTGGACTCAAAAAGCGTTTTCTTTGGTATAGATGAGGAGATAATTATAATGAAAATTCAAGCTGCAGTAGTCCGCGAACAATCAGGGCCCTTTGACGTATCCGAACTGGATCTGGCTGAACCTAAAGACGATGAGATATTGGTTAAGATCGTTGGCGTAGGTATATGCCACACTGATCTTGTGTGTCGCGATCAGTATTTTCCGGTGCCTTTGCCCTGTGTTTTTGGTCACGAGGGTAGCGGTATTATCGAGAAAGTAGGCCACCAGGTCGTCGGCTTTGAGAAAGGTGATCATGTTGCAGTTACATTTAAGACATGCGGCACCTGCGACCCCTGCTTTGAGGGTCAACCTGGCTATTGCCATGATTTCTACGGGCAAAACTTCAACGGTTCCCGACCCGACGGTAGCTGTGCCCTAAGTGAGAACGGTGAAACCGTACACGGACATTTCTTTGCACAGAGCTCCTTCGCCTCGCATGCACTTTGCCATGTTTCAAACCTCCTTAAGGTCGATCGCAGCCTTCCACTAGAGTTGCTCGGCCCACTGGGCTGTGGAATACAGACTGGCGCCGGAGCAGTTATGAATGCACTTAAACCAAAGGCAGGCACCTCGATTGCAATTTTCGGCGCCGGCACCGTTGGCCTGAGCGCTGTGATGGCTGCCCGTATCGTAGGCTGCGGGACTATTATCGTGGTCGATCTCACGGATGAACGATTGGCTACAGCAACTGAATTGGGTGCTACACATACAATCAATGCCAGTGACAATGATCCAGTTGCCATGATTCAAGAGATTACCGGCACAGGTACCCACTACTCTTTGGAATGTACAGGTATACCGGAGGTTGCACGTCAGGCTGTAGATTGCCTGACACTAACCGGTGTTTGTGGTGTTATGGGCGTGTCGCCAGCCGGTACCGAATTCAATCTGGATATGAACTCGGTACTCTTCGGTCGCTCGGTGCGCGGCATTATTGAAGGCGACAGTGTGCCTAGAGTTTTTATACCGCGCCTTATCGATCTTTACAAACAAGGCCGATTTCCCTTCGACAAATTGATCAGTACCTATCCGTTTGCCGAAATCAACCAGGCGGTTGAGGACGTTGAGTCTGGAAAAGTTATAAAGCCGGTACTCCTGATGGACGCATAACTTTTTGAGTCTTCGTCAAATCTTGCTGATTCCCATTTGCTGTTTTGCGAGTGGGCTGTTCTAAACCTATCGTCCTGAAAACAACACTTTAGCCCCACAAAAAAATCGAAGCTCCATGGAACGCTACCGCGCTGGTAATTTTTTACGAGTGACTAAAAAGAGTAGAGCCCCTAACAATGACCATCCAATAATAATGACCCATTCCTGTGGCCAAAGCAGCGCTGACGGGCTGCCAGGCATATAGAGAAAAGCCAAACATATAGAAAGTATCAAGGCGAGTATTCCTATAAAGTTCCCAAACGGTACTTTATAAGGTCGCTCTAAATCTGGCTCTTTGAAACGCAAAATCAGGAAAGACAGCGCAACCATGGCATAGGCAATGACAATACCCAGACCTCCTGCATTTACCAACCAAACCAGTGCCGGACGACCGAAGAAAGGCCCAATGATTGACAGGCCACCTATCAGTAAGATCGCATTATAAGGGGTGCGATATTTTGGATGTAACTTGCTAAGGGCTGCAGGTAATAGGTTTGCACGTGCCAAGGCATAGATCGCCCTGCTACCCCCAATAACAAATGCATTCCAACTGGTCATTATACCTGCGAGACCAGCGCCTAACATAGCCAAGCGCCCAGCTTCGCCAAACACCACGGAATTGGCCTCCGCTACTATAATCTCTGAAGTTGCAAATGCCTCTTTATCAAGCAATAAGCTTACACCCAGAACGATTAGCACATACCAAGCAACAGCCATTGCAACTGATAACATCAAAACCGACCCTATTTCCCTATAAGGTAAATCAATTTCTTCTGCCGCCTGAGGAATAGTATCGAAGCCGACGAACATAAAAGGAACCATAACCAATACCAGGGTAATGCCCGATAAGCCATCAACAAAAAGTGGTTCCATGTTGGCAGTATCGCCATTGGCTAGAGATCCTGATACAAACAAACCGCCAACTAAAAGGATAATAATAACTACTGCTGATTGAACAACGGCAGCCATGCGGACACCACGTATGTTTAATATGGTCATTGTAACCGCGCCTGCAACACCTACTAAAACCCAACTAAGGTAAACATCCCATCCAGCGATCTGCCAGAGAAAGATTTTATCCAGCCCTGGTACCAGAGCATCGAGAACTGTAGGCAAGGCTACTGCTTCAAATGTAACCACAGAAACATAACCGAGAATAACTGCCCAGGTACAGATAAAGGAACAGCCTGCTCCCATAGCGCGATGACTATAGACATGTTCTCCTCCGGCAAAGGGTAATGCAGAAGCAAGCTCAGCATAGGTAAGGCCAATGACTAACATAATACCGCCGCCAATAATAAAAGCGGTGATAGCTCCAATGGCGCCGGCTGATTCAATCCAAATGCCGGACAGCACGACCCAGCTCCAGCCGATCATCGCGCCAAAGGCTAAAGCCAATGCATCTCGCCGACCAAGCACGCGTAAAAAATTTGGTTGTTTATCAGTTGAATCCATCTAAAGACGATAACACTGTCAGTTGACATGTTCAATTGTTCAAACCTGAGATTTACCACACAACTTTGATAGACCGTCTGAATTGCTGGCCGCATTTAATATCAGCGCTTCAGCCAGCATAACAAGGTTGATTTATGATTGGCACCTTCCAACATCGGATGACTCCGTGTCAAAGGCAGATGATTAGAGCAGCGGTGTTAGGCATCATCACCATAGAGTCTATCGACCAGATCATAGACTACCGAGTGAATCTTGGAAGCATCATTTTCCCAACGTTTGCCCGAGGCCGTAAAGATAGTTG
>DNBN01000132.1:0-15746 GCA_003491845.1 Porticoccaceae bacterium
TTGATATTGAAGGTGATATTGATAGCAACTTACAAGCACAAATTGTCGCGGTTGAAGGTGTTATGCGCGTGCGTCTGATTTAGGTTCTGATGAGCCAAATAGTTTACCACGAACGGTCTGTCTATAGGCTCTTGGGCTATTGCCATACCACATACGAAAACGCGATGAAAACCAGCTAGCCTCAGAAAATCCACTCAAACTAGCTATGTCAACAATGGGTAAATCAGTGTTTTTTAATAGGTCGCATGCGAATGTCATACGGGTCTCGGTGATGTAAGCATTGGGGGTACATCCAAGGGCATCCTTAAAGCGGCGATTAAAAGTGCGCGTTGTCATACCAAATTGGCGAGCTATGGCGGTGATGGCCAGTGATTTGTTTAAATTGTCTTGTATCCATATTTGCGCTTGGGCAATGGCTTCGTCATTATGGGCGCCGTGAGTTAGGCCAGTATTTCCAGAGGAATCAGATAGGTTGCGTATTTCATGGAAAAAGTTCCGCTGTGCTTGACGCGAAATAATCCTTCCAAAGTATCTTTCGACCTGATGCATCATTATTTCAGCCATTGCATTGACACTAGCCGCACAATAGATGTTGCTATCCTGTGTTGTAAAACGCTGGCGGTCAAGATTTATCCTTGGGTAGTCCTTTTGTAATGCGTCGAAATAGTGCCAGTGTGTAGTGGCTAATTTATGATTGAGAAGGCCGGCTTCCGCTAAGAAACAGACCCCTGTCCCCACAGCGGTAATTGTACAGTTTGACTGATGCTGTTGTTGCAGCCATGCAAGATACTGCCAGTGTTTAGATACCGTCGGTCTGGGGTTTCGCCACAGCGCAGGTATGTGAATAAGGTTGTTGTCTGTGCATTCTTCTAAAAGATGTGTCGGCAGTATATCAAACCCTGATGATGTGCTGACGGGTAAACCGTCAGCGCTAACACGTCTAATTTCTAGGGGTTGGATTGCCGATCGGCTGCCGACAGCCATTGCCTGAGCAAAATGGAAAATTTCCGCGGCCAATGTGCTACTAGAGACCAGCATGTTGTTGCATAATAGCAGTGTGAGTTTGAGCGCCATACTTTTACTGCATTAGATGAATTGGCTAGTATACAATAGTTTTTGGCTTATTAATGAAAGAACGAACCTGTTAAAAGAGTTAATATACACAGCATCCGCCATCTAGAGATTTATTTATGCCTCATTCATTGCCTGTCATCGTCGGTTTCGGAGGATTTAATGCCGCAGGGCGTAGTTCATCTCACCAAGCTTTCCGTCGTATGGTGCTGGCATCACTCCCCTCTGCTGAGCAGCACAAAACCATTGTTGGACTTGCTTGTTTAATGGGTTTGGTGAGACCAGAGAAAGACCTCTATGTTGACGTGCTTGGCATAGAGTTAACGTTCGTTGGTGTTTCAGATAAGTATCGCAAAGCCGTGCTTGAGGGAACCCTAGTGCGCAAAATTGAACACTTCGATGCCTCTAGTGTAAAGGGTAATCGTAAGATTAGATTTTCTGACCAAACTTCTACAACTTTTATACTTGCAAAGCGTGATGTGCCTAAAATGCTGCCGCCAGAGTGGCAGATTCAAGAGAGAGAAGACGGTGATGTAGATGTTGTCTTATCCGGAGATAATCAATTTTTTGTTGCCAGTAAACACGAGTTAGCTGCTAAGGCCGCTGGTCAGTTGCCTAGAGGTTTCGATTTGTCCAAGCAATATAATGCTCGATTTCATCCCAGAGGCCTTCAAATGGCATTGTTGGGGGCAAGTGATGCAGTTCATTCCATGGGTATTCCTTGGGAAACTGCTGCATCTAGGGTCATGCCGGATCAAGTGGGCGTTTATTCATCCAGTGTATATGGTCAAATTGATGAAGAAAGTATGTTAGGTTTGTTACAGGCTAAACTAAAAGGTGAGCGTACCACCGCGAAACAAAATGCCCTTAGTCTTAATTCTATGCCAGCTGATTTTGTTAATGCTTATGTGCTTGGCAGTGTTGGTCATACTGAGGCCACTGCCGGAGCCTGTGCTAGTTTTCTGTATTGCCTTCAGTCAGCGGTAAGGGATCTTCGCAGTGGGCGCCGTCGTATCGCTATTGTTGGAAACGCTGAAGCCCCAATTTCTCCTGAAATGTCAGAAGGATTCTCTAATATGGGTGCCTTGGGTAGCGATGAAAACCTTGCGCGTATTGAGGGTACTGCTATACCAGATTGGCGCAAGGCGAGTCGACCTTTTGGTGATAATTGTGGTTTTACGCTATCTGAGGGCACACAGTACATTGTGCTTATGGATGACCAGCTAGCTATAGAGTTAGGTGCAGATATCCACGGAGCCGTTCCTGAGGTGTTTATTAACGCAGATGGGTTAAAAAAATCTATTTCCTCGCCGGGGGTAGGTAATTATATTTCTTTTGCCAAAGCGGTGGCAGCAGCGGTAAAAATTGTGGGTATAGAGGGAGTGCAAAGGCGCAGTTTTGTTCATGCTCATGGTTCAAGTACACCGGCAAACCGAGTTACGGAATCTGAAATTATTAGTCAAGTTGCTGCCACATTCGAAATTGACCATTGGCCAGTGACTGCCGTTAAATCCTATGTTGGTCACACCATAGCGGCGGCTAGTGGAGACCAATTAGTGTCTGCATTAGGGACCTTTAAATATAAGTTAATACCGGGTATTAAAACAGTTCCCAAAATTGCTGATGATGTCAATCAGGCCCATCTTCGTTTCGCACTTGAAGATATTGATGTGGGCAGTCAAGGTATAGAAGTTGCCTTTATTAATTCAAAGGGTTTTGGCGGTAACAATGCCACCGCTGTTGTTCTTTCCGCAGAGAAAACAAATGCTATGTTAGAGCAGCGCTATGGGGACCAGTTTACTCGTTATATTGATCGACGAGAGAGTACTCGAAAAGCTGCCCGTGACTATGAAAATAAAGCAGATCTTGGTCGATTAGACGTTATCTATCGTTTCGGTGAGGACATGATTGAAGAAAAAAACATACTTATCACGCAAACTAATATCCGTATTCCAGGATATGCTTCGCCGATTGAGTTCAGTGTTGAAAATCCTTGGAAAGATATGCAGTAAACCGTTTGAGTTCTGAGATTGTGCCTAGATCTATTTTTCTGCCTTGGTTAATCAATTCTTCTGCATTTGGCAGTGCCCCGCGTGGTATTGTTGCGACGTTATTATTTTTGGCAAGTAAAAGAGTACCCCCGTGAACGCCCAGAATAGATTTTGTTTTCACATCGACTAGTGGCCCTCCTGAGGCTCCTCTTCCAGCATCACAGTCATGTAATAAGAGATAGTTACTAGCAAACTGAGCAGATGTATAAAGGTTACAGTGCTGACTAATACTGATGTTATCTTGATCTTCGTTATACCCAATCAAATGCACCGACACTTCATTCTGTGCAATTTGTAAGTTCAGACCGGGATCAGACAGGGGGGATTTGAGCGAAATGAAGACTATATCGTGATCGGCCTGCTGAATTTTATTATTGGTTAGAGGTGAAAAGTTATGTCGCGAAATTTTATCAAAATCAATGCCTGACAGTCTCTTTCCTTGCGGGCGATAGACGCATTTTTTATAGGCTACCGAGGTTCCAGCGTGATATAAAACATGGGCTGCGCTTACAATAATAGAATGCTTTTTATGTGCATAGCTTGGTGGGATACGAATATGAGCTGCGGTTCCTCTAAGTTGACCGTCACAGAAGATAGTCCCCAAAGATTTGATTAAGTGATCTGGTGCGGGTACACGCTGATCTTCAACACCATTTGCGCTGTTACCATCACCAAAAATAGCGGCCATTAACGAGGTGCTGGTTAACATAAAACAAATAAACATAAGGGTGTAGTCGCCCATTTTGTTGCAGGTCCACCTCAGTATGGCAACTATAATCTTAGCTTTTATGAGTATCACTACGCCATATCACCCCATAAAGATTGTGCTATGCTGATTGCCGCAAGGGGCGCCGTCTCGGTCCGTAAAACACGCGGGCCTATCTTCGCTGCAATATAGCCTCTAAGTTGAGCCACGTTAATTTCTGTATCAGAGAGGCCACCTTCTGGGCCCACTAGCAGGATGAGTTTGCTTAGGCTATTTTGAAGTTGCGCTATGGATTTTTCGGTGCGGTGGTGCAGAACAACTTTATGTCCTTTTTCGGTAGACTGGAGCCATTGGTCCAAGTTAAGTGGCTTATTGATGGTTGGAATCATGTTACGCTGACATTGCTCGCAGGCGCTTATGGCGATTTTCTGCCAATGACCTCGTTTTTTCTCTATCCGCGCTTCAGATAATTTAACTTCCGTGCGTTCGGTAAATAAAGGCGTAATCTGCTGAACGCCAAGCTCGGTGGCTTTTTGAACTAGCCAATCCATTCGATCACCGCGAGATATTCCAATAGCTAAATGAATCTGCAACGGAGACTCTCGGTCTACGGCGACGAACTGAGTAATTAGTGCGTCACCCTTGTTTTTATTGAGACTCAAAATTTCTGCTTTGTATTCTCCACCCTCACCATTAAACAAATAAATTTCTTGTCCTTCTGTCATTCTTAGTGCCGAGGCCAAATAATTACAGGCGCTTTTATCTAGGGCAAGCTTTTGATCTATTGTCATACGCTGTTGGCTGTAGAGTCGCGGTGTGCGCATGCTCAATACCTCTTTATTAAATGTGTAAGATTACGATAAAAATAGCTACAAATCTGCTGTTAAAGGAAAACATAAAAAAACCCCTAGTCCCAGGGATAGAACTAAGGGTTAAACAAACTTTTAATTTTTAGTACTTGTAGGAATCACCTTTAAACGGCCCTTTTAGAGGTACATTGATATAGTCCGCTTGGTCTTGAGTAAGCTTGGTTATTACGCCACCAAAGCCGGCTACCATATATCCTGCAACTTCCTCATCAAGATGTTTAGGTAGAACCTCAACACGCAACAGTTCAGCCTGAGTTGCCGAGTCTTGAGCTGCAAATTGGCGTTTAAAAAGATCAATTTGTGCAAGAACCTGGTTAGCAAAAGAACCGTCCATGATGCGACTAGGATGTCCTGTGGCGTTGCCAAGATTAACCAGACGACCTTCAGCTAACAACAGCAAATGGTCGTTTTCAGCATGATCACGATACACCTTGTGCACCTGAGGTTTGATTTCCTCCCAGTGCCAATGCTCGCGCATAAAGGCGGTGTCAATTTCGTTATCAAAATGGCCAATATTACACACCACACAGCCACTTTTCAGGGCAGCTAATACGTCTGACCCACAGACATTATAATTACCTGTGCTAGTAACTAGCATATCTGTGTTACTTAGCAGTTCTGTGTTAACACCTTTTTTTACATCACCTTGAATATGTGTAGAGACTACCTCGAAACCATCTAGACATGCTTGCATGGCACAAATGGGATCCACTTCGGTGATCTTTACGATCATACCTTCCTGACGTAGTGACTGTGCGGATCCTTTACCTACATCACCATAGCCGACAACCACCGCTTTTTTGCCTGAGAGCAAATGATCGGTTGCACGTTTTATGGCATCATTTAGGCTATGCCGGCAGCCATACTTGTTGTCACATTTTGATTTAGTTACTGAGTCATTAACGTTGATAGCAGGTATCTTAAGTTCTCCTGCTTCAAGCATTTCATAAAGGCGGTGAACGCCTGTGGTGGTCTCTTCAGTGACTCCGTGAACTTCAGTTAACACCTGTGGATATTTTTGATGAAGTAACGACGTCAGGTCGCCACCATCATCAAGCACCATATTGGCATTCCAAGGCACACCATTTTTCAATACTTGTTGCTCTAAACACCACTCATACTCTTCTTCTGTCTCACCTTTCCAGGCGAATACAGGCGTGCCATTGGCAGCAACCGCAGCAGCAGCATGGTCCTGTGTAGAGAAAATGTTGCATGAAGTCCAGCGCACTTCTGCGCCAAGTGTTTCAAGTGTTTCAATTAATACGGCTGTTTGAATTGTCATGTGAATACAGCCAAGAATACGCGCGCCAAACAGGGGTTGTTCGCTGCGATATTTTTCGCGCAGTGCAATCAGTGCTGGCATCTCAGATTCGGCGATGGAAATTTCTTTTCGTCCCCAGTCAGCCAACGAAATATCGGCGACTTTATAATCATTGGAGCCTTTTTTTGCGTCTAAAGCATGGATAGTTGCAGTCATAAATGTGTTCCTTTTGTGTCTGTTGTTGATCTATTAATATTACAGCGCTCTTTTTAGTTGCACTGCTTTATCGGTTTTTTCCCAAGTAAAGGTTTCTGCTTCTCGGCCAAAGTGACCATAGGCTGCAGTAGGTTGATAGATAGGCTTGAGTAGATCGAGCATCGCAATCAGGCCGCCAGGACGAAGGTCAAAGTTTTCAGCAACCAATTGTTCTATTTCATGATCTGGTAGCTTTCCAGTCCCATAGGTATCAATGCTAATCGACGTGGGCTCAGAGACTCCAATGGCATAAGATACCTGGATTTCGCAACGCTCGGCAATACCCGCAGCTACAATATTCTTAGCAACATAGCGCCCCGCATAGGCTGCAGAACGATCAACCTTGGTGGGATCTTTGCCTGAAAAAGCACCGCCACCGTGATGGGCCATGCCGCCGTAGGTATCAACGATTATTTTACGCCCGGTAAGGCCGCAATCTCCTACAGGTCCACCTATGATGAATTGACCGGTAGGATTAATGTGATATTGGGTTTTTGCATGCAGCCACTCTTCAGGTAATACAGGCGCAATAATTTCTGAACGCACAGCTTCTTGTAACTCTCTAAGTGAAATGCTTGGATCATGCTGAGTAGACAATACTACGGCTTCTACGGATACAGGTTTCCCTTGGTCGTAACGGAGAGTAACCTGACTTTTTGCATCCGGACGCAACCATGGCAGTTGGCCGTTTTTCCGTAATTCAGCTTGCCGTTTTACCAACAAATGTGAGTAGTGAATAGGGGCGGGCATAAGTACCGATGTTTCATCCGAGGCATAACCAAACATTAGTCCTTGATCGCCGGCACCAATATTCTTTGCTTCTGCAGCGTCAACCCCTTGAGCAATATCATTTGATTGTTTGCCAATGGCATTGAGTACTGCACAGGTATTGCCATCAAAGCCAACATCAGAATTATCATAGCCAATATCAGTGATAACTTTGCGAACCACTTCTTCGAGATCTACGTAGGTGTTGGTTCTTACTTCTCCAGCAACAATTGTCATACCTGTTTTAACCATAGTTTCTACAGCGACTCTGGAGTTTGGATCATCTTTAATAATGGCATCAAGAATAGCATCAGAAATTTGGTCAGCCATTTTGTCTGGATGGCCCTCTGACACTGATTCTGAGGTAAATAGGCGATAAGTAGACATAGTTTGCTTTTCCTTGCTTAACTTAGTTTTTGTGAAATTGACGCAGTTGAATGCGAAAACCATTACGTTGTGTGAGATATAGACTATTACCTTCAATCAAGCCGGCAGATGCAGTCCAGCGGCTTAGAAATGCCGGTTCAAACCCAAGCCACAGATCGCCACATGATTGCTTCGTCCACTCCTGATCATGGGCGCAAAGCTCGGTTATCATTAACATACCTTGACTATGTAAAAGTTGGGCACAATCTTGAATGATATCAGCCGGACTAGGGTTGTGATGCAGCACCATATTGAGAGAAATAAAGTCAAATTTGTTTCCGAATTCGATTATTTTTTGAGTATTGCCAAAACAAAATTCCACATTTTTTATTTTTTGAGCAGAAACTCTAGTTACGCATTGTTCTAGCATTTCTTTGGAGTTATCTAGCGCAGTTACCTGATTAAATTCTAACGCCAGTGCTACCAAAAACTGGCCGTAACCAGCACCGACTTCCAATGCTGAATGCTTATTTGACATCTGCTTGGGTATAAAGCCAATCACACTTTCACCATAGTCAGACCAGCTTGCGATAAGGTCTTGATTTTCCTCAAAGCGATTAACGTTTTGATTGAAGAAGGCTACAGACGCTGCGCATCGATTGGCATTAATAGAGGATAATTTATCGGTATAGTTTTGGTCTAGATTAATGGAATCAATGGTTTGGAAGAGGCTATTTTGAAGATCAAAC
This sequence comes from Porticoccaceae bacterium, assembly GCA_003491845.1. Taxonomy (GTDB): domain Bacteria; phylum Pseudomonadota; class Gammaproteobacteria; order Pseudomonadales; family Porticoccaceae; genus HTCC2207. Next base: position 8,097 of record DNBN01000132.1, read on the forward strand.
AGTGGGTCCTCAGCGGTTAATTCGTGGCGGCGATAAAAAATCGACGTACCTTCTCTCCGAGTTGCAACAAGCGATGCACTGGCAAGAATTTTAAGGTGATGACTCATGGCCGGTTGCTGAATTCCAAATACGGCGCAGAGCTCCAACACGCCATAGGCGTTTTGTTGCAGTACTTTGAGAATCTGCATGCGTAACGAGTCACCAGCGGCCTTACATAGGGCAGTAGCAGCGTCTGCGCTGTGGGCGTAATAGTGCTCTGGTGTTGGGGTGATGGCTAAAGACATGCGCAGCATTTTATCATGGACTATCATTATATCAATATATTTTTATATATAAAATTAAGCACGGCTAATGAGAATATCGGTTTACTGATAACCTTGTCTGAGGGACAATGACCGCTCATTATTTTTCCCTTTCAGGAGTAACAATCCATGGCCTCAAGAAGAGATCTTGCCAACGCTATCCGTGCCCTTAGTATGGACGCAGTTCAACAAGCCAATAGTGGCCATCCTGGTGCCCCTATGGGCATGGCTGATATTGCTGAAGTCCTTTGGAATGACTTCTTAAGTCACAATCCTGCAGATCCTAATTGGGTGAACCGAGATCGATTTGTGCTCTCAAATGGCCATGGTTCTATGCTGCTATATTCTTTATTACACCTTAGTGGCTATGACTTGCCGATTGAAGAGATAAAGAATTTCCGTCAATTGCATTCGAAAACGCCAGGACACCCGGAGTACGGGTATGCGCCTGGCGTTGAGACAACCACAGGTCCGCTGGGCCAGGGAATTAGTAATGCGGTTGGTATGGCGTTAGCTGAAAAAGTGCTAGCGGCGCAATTTAATCGCCCGAATCATGAAATTATAGATCATCAAACTTATACATTTCTCGGTGATGGCTGTCTGATGGAAGGTATTTCTCACGAAGTTTGTTCTCTAGCCGGAACTCTAGAGTTGGGCAAGTTAACCGCCTTTTATGATGATAATGGTATCTCTATTGATGGTGAGGTTGAAGGTTGGTTCAGTGATGATACCCCCGGGCGCTTTGAGGCCTATGGTTGGCAGGTTATTGCTGATGTAGACGGCCATGATAGTGATGCGATCAAGAATGCTATAGAGGCTGCTCGTTTAGAACCTAATAAGCCAACACTAATTTGCTGCAAAACGATTATTGGTTTTGGGTCACCTAATAAGCAAGGGAAAGAAGATTGTCATGGTGCTCCTCTGGGTGTGGAGGAGGTGAGCTTAGCTCGGCAACAGCTGGATTGGAGTCATGGGCCTTTTGAAATCCCAACTGATCTTTATGAGTCGTGGGATGCCCGTCCCCAAGGCGCAGTTGCACAACAGCTTTGGGAGGCACATTTCCAAGCCTATCGTACTGAATTTCCCGATCTTGCTGCGGAGTTAGAAAGACGCACAAGTGGTCAGTTGCCGGCTGATTTTAGTGAAAATGCTGATGCTTACATTGCTCAATGCCAAGCTAAAATGGAAAAAATTGCATCGCGTAAAGCCTCACAAAATTGTTTAAATGCCTATGGCCCACTGCTACCTGAGCTCCTAGGCGGTTCGGCTGATTTAGCAGGTTCAAATTTAACAATTTGGTCGGGATCAAAAGATATAAGTGCCAGTAATGCCAATGGCAATTATGTTTATTATGGTGTTAGAGAATTTGGAATGAGCGCAATTATGAATGGAATTGCGCTGCACGGTGGCTTCATTAATTATGGCGCTACCTTTTTGATGTTTATGGAATATGCTCGCAATGCGGTGCGAATGGCCGCCATTATGAAGCAGCAAAGTATATTTGTTTACACCCATGATTCTATCGGCTTAGGTGAGGATGGCCCTACACATCAGCCTGTTGAGCAGCTCAGCGCATTGCGATCTACGCCTAATCTAAATACGTGGCGTCCTTGTGATACTGTCGAATCTGCGGTGAGTTGGAAAAGCGCTATTGAGAACCAAGATGGTCCTAGTGCACTAATATTTAGTCGGCAGGGTTTAGCGCCGATGCCTCGCAGTAAAGACCAAGTCACGGCCATTGGTCGCGGCGGTTATGTGCTGCAAGATTGTGTCAATCCAGCGGCGGTAATTATCGCTACTGGCTCAGAAGTTGAATTGGCTATAAATGCAGCTAATACCCTAGCGGAGCAAGCCATAGGTGTTCGTGTAGTTTCAATGCCCTGTGCAGAAATATTTTCTGCACAAAATGTAGATTACCGCGATTCTGTTTTGCCACCAGCGTTGCGAGCACGAGTTGCCGTTGAGGCTCTTCATGCTGATTATTGGTACAAATTTGTTGGCCTTGATGGTCGAGTTGTCGGTATGCGTAGTTTTGGTGAATCGGCACCTGGTGGCGAATTAATGAAAGAGTTTGGCTTTACTACTGAAAACGTGGTGGCAAATGTTTTAGAGGCAATCGGTTAGTGCTTCGGATTGCCATTAATGGGTATGGACGTATTGGGCGCTCAGTTCTGAGAGCACTGTATGAATCAGAGTCACGTAATTGGCTTGAGGTGGCTGCGATTAATGAGCTAGCTGATGCCAAAACAATTGCTCATTTAACACAGTATGACTCTACTCATGGTAGATTTCCTGGCACTGTTGAGCTAACTGAAGGCGGATTAGTGGTAAATGGCGATATCATCAAGTTGTTTCAGATGCATAACTTGAGGGATTTGCCTTGGCAGGATAATAACATTGATGTTGTTTTAGAATGCAGTGGGAGTTTCACCGACAGAGCTACCGCTGAACAACATGTAGAAGCCGGAGCTAGTCGAGTTCTTTTTTCGCAACCTGCCGAATCTAGTGTAGATGCAACTATTGTTTATGGTGTAAATCACCTGACACTTTTGGGTACTGAGCAGATAATTTCAGCCGCATCTTGCTCAACTAATTGTGTTGTTCCTGTTATTAAAGTACTTAATGACTGTTTTGGTGTAGAGGGTGGAGTTATTACAACTATTCACTCGGCAATGAATGACCAGCCGGTAATTGATGCTTACCATCACACAGACTTGCGAAAAACAAGAGCGGCAATGCAGTCGATTATACCTGTGGATACTGGCCTAGCTTTAGGCATTGACAGGCTTTTGCCGGCACTTACGGGACGATTCCAGGCCCAAGCGATGCGCGTACCTACCATGAATGTATCCGTTATTGATCTCTCGATTATGCTGAATAAATCAGTGGATGTGACCACTATTAATCAGGTGTTGTCAGATGCAGCAGAAGGTCCTTTACACGGTATTCTTGGTTATACGAAGGAGCCCTTAGCGTCCTGTGATTTTAATCATGATCCTCGCAGTGGTATTGTCGATGCCAGCCAGACCAGGGTAAGTCAAAATAAGCTTGTTAAGGTTTTAATTTGGTTTGACAATGAATGGGGTTATGCAAATCGAATGCTGGATACGCTGAAAACTTGGTCCGATTTGTTTACCCACTCAGCCTAAATTAACCGCAAAAAAGGATGAAATAAACACAATATGAATGTGACATTAATGACTAACCTTGATCTTAGTGGCGCGAAAGTTTTAATTCGTGAAGATCTCAATGTTCCGATTCATGATGGTCAGGTATCAAGTGATGCTAGAATAAGAGCTGCGGTTCCCACGATTCGTAAGGCCTTAGATCAGGCCGCTCAGGTGATTTTAATGTCACATTTAGGTAGACCCTCGGAGGGAGAGTTTACTCATATAGCCAGTTTACAGCCGGTTGCGGACCACCTAAGTGTCTTGCTGGGTGAGCCGGTGACACTGATAAGAAATTGGCAAAATGGTCTTGAAGATAACAATAATAAACTCGTTATGCTTGAAAATGTCCGCTTCAATGAAGGTGAAAAGGCCAATGACGATACATTGGCACAATCCTATGCGGCCCTTTGCGATATTTTTGTTATGGATGCCTTTGGTACTGCACATCGTGCTCAGGCATCAACTCATGGTGTTGCTAAATATGCACCTATTGCTTGTGCGGGGCCTCTTTTAGCCAAAGAGCTCGGTGCTCTAGAGCGGGCACTTGCCGCACCCGCGGCGCCTATTGCGGCCATTGTTGGCGGCTCTAAAGTATCGACCAAGCTTATGGTGTTAGAGAGCCTAGCGGGTAAAGTGGATCATTTAATAGTGGGTGGCGGTATCGCAAATACTTTTTTAGCCGCGGCTGGCAAGCCGGTGGGTAAGTCCCTTTATGAGGCCGACCTAATCCCTGCTGCAAAGAGGTTAATGGCTGCATCTAGCATTCCATTACCTACTGATGTGGTCGTGGGCAAGCAGTTCTCTGATACAGCTCAGGCGACAGTTAAACAGGTAGATGATGTTGCTGATGACGACATGATTTTTGATATAGGCCCAGATTCTGCCAAACATTTGGCAAAAATGATGACTACAATGGGAACAATAATTTGGAATGGTCCGGTCGGTGTATTTGAATTCCCTCAGTTTTCCATGGGGACAGAGACTCTAGCTCAGGCGATTGCTTCTAGCGATGCCTTTTCTATTGCTGGGGGCGGTGATACTTTGGCCGCCGTTGACCAATATAAAATTGAGCGAAAAATTTCTTATATTTCCACTGGTGGTGGTGCATTCTTAGAGTATGTCGAAGGTAAGGCACTGCCGGCAGTGTCTATACTAGAGCAAAGAGCGGTGTCAACGGACTGAAGATCTTTGTGATAAAAACATTATAGAATTACAATAGTTATAGGACAGGAGTTTATCGATGGCACTTATTTCACTTCGACAGATGTTAGATCATGCCGCAGAGCACGGGTATGGTGTTCCTGCATTTAATGTTAATAATTTAGAGCAAATGCGCGCAATAATGATGGCCGCTGACCAGACTGATAGCCCTGTTATTGTGCAGGCTTCTGCTGGTGCTAGAAAGTATGCTGGGGCACCTTTTTTACGCCATTTAATTCAAGCGGCGGTTGAAGAGTGGCCGCATATTCCGATATGCATGCATCAAGATCACGGTACTAGCCCAGCGGTATGTCAGCGCTCTATTCAGCTAGGGTTTACCTCGGTAATGATGGATGGATCCCTTGAAGGTGATGGGAAGACTCCTGCTAGTTACGACTATAATATTGATGTGACCCGAAAAACTGTCGAAATGGCGCATGCCTGTGGCGTCTCTGTCGAAGGTGAATTAGGCTGTCTTGGTTCTTTAGAAACTGGCCAAGCCGGAGAAGAGGATGGGGTAGGTGCTGAGGGTATACTCTCTCATGATCAAATGCTGACAGACCCTGAGGAAGCGGCCGATTTCGTTGCCAAAACTCATGTTGACGCCCTGGCAATTGCCTGTGGTACTTCCCATGGTGCTTATAAGTTTAGCCGTCCCCCTACTGGCGACATTCTTGCCATAGATCGCATTAAAGCGATACATGAACGCATACCCGGTACTCATTTGGTAATGCACGGTTCTTCTTCAGTCCCTCAGGAGTGGCTCGCTGTTATCAATAAATATGGAGGTCAAATTCCCGAGACCTATGGCGTACCTGTTGATCAAATTTGCGAAGGTATCAAGCACGGCGTTAGAAAAATTAATATAGACACAGATTTGCGACTGGCCTCTACAGGCGCAGTCCGGCGATTTTTAGCTGAGAATCCGACCGCCTTTGATCCTCGTGCATTTTTAAAAGAAACTGTCACGGCAATGAAGGACATTGCCGTGGCTCGCTATGAATCATTCGGGACCGCCGGGCATGCTGGTGGGTTAAAATCGTTAAATTTAGACGGTATGACAGAGCGCTACCTCAGCGGAGAATTGGATCCAGAAATAAAATAGTAAAGCATTTTCTCTACTTACTATCAGCGACTACCTTCATGTAAGGTAGATGCCTCTCTATCGCAGAAGTCTTGGTTGACCTAACCGAGGAAGTAGGTACCTTATCACTTCTTTGCTATTATTTGGTGATGAATAGGATATACAATTGAAAGACAATTACGATTTTTTAAAGGCCGTTGTGGACGCTACGATGGACAGCATGGTTGTTATTCAGACCGATGGATCCTTTGTATTTACCAATAAGAGTTGGCATGAATTAGGTCGTGTCAGTCAGTGGTTTACTGATAGCAAGTGGCAATCTGCAAACTACCTAACGGCCTGTGATGTGGCGGCTGCAAAAGGTGACCACTTTGCAGCTAAGGCCGCTAAAGGGATTCGCAAGGTATCGCGTGCGGAACAGGATGTCTATTATCTGGAATACCCCTGTGATGGCCTGCTAGCATCACGGTGGTTTGTGATGAGAGTGACTCAATTTTCGTTAGCAGATACGCAATATTTGGTGATTTCGCATCACGATATTACTGCGCGAAAACTAGCCGAGCAGGAAGCAACGGACCTTGCCCATTTGGATGATTTAACGGGTATTTCGAATCGTAGACGCTTTGAAGAATTTCTTAGCCATCAATGGCGTCGCAGTGTAAGGATGAAGACGCCCATATCACTGGCAATGATCGATATTGATCATTTTAAGCAAGTTAATGACACCTATGGACACGGCATTGGTGATAAATATTTGAAGTTTTTGTCGTCAATTTTTTCAAAATCAGCCAACCGTCCAGATGATATATGTGCACGTTATGGCGGTGAAGAATTTACTATATTGCTGGGTTCAACAGATAGTTCCGGAGCAATGCAAGTGATTGAAAAATTGCTGAAAAATGTTCGAAATTTAAAAATTCCTAATGAAAATGCATCAACTAAACCAACCTTGACCCTGAGCATTGGGTTAGCGACGATTTACCCTGATAAAACCAACGAGTACGAAGACTTGCTACTGGCGGCAGATAAATTACTCTATTCGGCTAAAACAGCAGGTCGTGATACCCTTGCTCTTACGACTTGTGTCACGAATACACAGATGCTGGACATTACAATAATTTCTGCGTAATTGCGGAACTGAGTATTTTGTCTGTGATGAACGTTTTTATAAGCCAAACATAGCGCGTTGTGTCTTACCGAGCGGAGGACTTAGGGCGAATGCTGACAATACCAGATGTCTATGCCGTTGGGCTCCCTACTATTGCGGGGCTTATTATTCTCAAAGCCATGTTTTCGGCATACAAAAAATGTAATTATTACCACTTAAACGATACTGCTGGTACCGCTGGGCTATTACTTGTTGGCAACATCGCGGTTTTACTGATATCACAGGTACTGATCATCGGCGGTTACTTTTATTTATACAGTTTTAGTTTTATAAAAGTAAGTGCACACTTACTTTTTGGGGTCTATGGATAGCGACTTTTTTGGCTATTGATTTGGTATTTTATGGTTATCACAGAGTCTCACACCAGGTGAGACTTTTATGGGCAGTACATATGAATCATCACTTCAGTGTCCACATGGACCTTATGGTTGCTTTTCGTCAAGCCTGGTTTGGTCCTCTCTCCAAAGTGCCTTTCTTTATGGCTTTGCCGCTGCGTGGATTTTACTGCTGTGGCGGGAGTTTGTTCAACCCTTTGGGGTGTTCTTGGCCATATACAATGGATAGATCGATTGGGCTGGCTGGACAAAATGTTTAATACTCCCTCTACACATCGCGTGCATCACGGTACCAACTCACAATATATAGACAGTAACTATGGTAACTTGTTAATGATTTGGGATCGATTGTTTGGCACCTACACACAGGAAAAAGAACCTGTAACTTTTG
>DNBN01000132.1:16051-26423 GCA_003491845.1 Porticoccaceae bacterium
TCTGCCATGGCCAATGATAGTAAAAACGCCACTTCTAGTTATAATGTTTTAGGATATATTTTTGGCCCACCAGATTGGCAGCCAAAGTCCATTAAACCCTATTTGCGCGCTCGATCAGTGCTGGACTAATGCCTATGTCGTCATCAAATGTTGCTGTACGTTTATTATATGTTTTGTTGGGTATGATTTTACTTGGGATTACCCACGATGGTGTCAGCGAAGCTGATGCTCCCTATTTATATGTTCTGGGCACTGCTCAAGATGCAGGTTTTCCTCAAGCAGGTTGCTATCAGTCTCACTGTATGCGGGGATGGAATGATGCTGATAAGCGTATTTTTGCTACATCACTTGCCATGATTGATACTTCAAAACGTAAAAAATATTTATTTGAGGCAACGCCAAATTTCCCAGAACAGTTATATATGCTTGAGCAACAGGCTCCTGCATCAGATGGATTCTCCTTAGAGGGGATCTTCATTACCCACGCTCATATGGGCCATTATAGTGGTCTTATGTATTTGGGTAGAGAGGTTATGGGGTCTGAGCAAGTGCCCGTTTACCTGATGCCCAAAATGGCTCATTTTATTCGTAACAATGGTCCCTGGAGCCAATTAGTTGATCTTAATAATATCGTGTTGATGCCCCTCGCAGATAAAACATCAATAATTTTTGATAGTTTTAGTATTACCCCTTTTTTGGTTCCACACCGAGATGAATTTTCAGAAACTGTGGGGTTTTTAATTCAGGGGAATAACAAAACGGCATTGTTTATACCGGATATTAATAAATGGTCTAGGTGGAACAAAGATATCGCCGAAGAAATTAAAAAGGTTGATTATGCATTAATTGACGCAACGTTTTATGGGCAGGGTGAATTACCTGGCCGAGATATGTCAAAAATACCGCATCCGTTGGTGACAGAGACCATGACACTATTAACGCGGTTGCCTAAAGTGGAGCGTAACAAGGTCTGGTTTATTCATATGAATCACACCAATCCTTTACTGGATACAAGCAGTGATGAAACTAACTTTGTTGAATCTCAGGGATTCAATATCGCCAGAACTGGCATGCGTTTCCCACTCTAGTCCGAAAATGCTGGAGTCTTTAAATGTTAATTTTGATTCTAATCAGCCTATTAAGTGCAGCCGTCTGTTTCTTTGTGGCTAAATACCGCCATACAGATATTGTGTTTTGGGTTTCTATGGGTTTTTTGTTTGGTCCTGTAGCGATTCCATTTGTCTTTTTCTCACGCCCAAAGACATAATGCTAAAAAACGCTCTGTATTTCGCTTCATGTTAGGGCGCGCAACAGAATTGATTGATTGTTAGCCAAACACGCCTTTAAAAAAGAAAAAGAACACAATAGCAAGACCGGCTCCAGCGGGTAAGGTGACTACCCATGATAAGAAAATAGATCCAATCATACGCAGGTTTAAGGCACCGATACCCCTGGCAAGCCCAACGCCTAAAACGGCACCTACAAGTGTGTGAGTGGTTGATATAGGCAAGCCAGTGCCTGAGGCAAAAACTACGGTTGCAGCGGCGCCTAGTTCAGCCGCGAAACCGCGACTGGGAGTTAGTTCGGTAATTTTACGGCCTATGGTCCCCATAACTTTAAATCCATAGGTCGCCAAGCCAACCACAATACCAGCACCCCCTAATAACAGGATCCAGCTAGGCATAACGCTTTTCGCTGCTATATCGCCACCTGAGCTCACAACATTGACCACCGCTGCTAAAGGGCCTACGGCATTGGCGACATCATTGGAACCATGGGCGAAGGCCATACTACAGGCAGTGAAGATCATTAGTACGGCAAAAACGCGCTCTACATTAGCAAAGCGGTTGGTTTTTTCTAGCGCTTCATTGCGTTCCACTTTGGCTAGTAAAAAAGAGCCAAGAATGGCAACAGCTATACCAAATACAATGGCCCAGAGGACTGACTCACCGAAGCTTAGGGACACCCCTACGTCTTTAAAGACATGCTTTAGGCCTTTTAGGATAGTGACCATTGCCATGAGAAATCCCACTGCAAACATATACATAGGCGCATATTTTTTTGCTCTTTCAAAAGGATCATCATGAATTAATATTAAATGTTGGACGCTGCGAAAAATTGCAAATGCAATGGTACCAGCAATAACGGGTGACACTACCCAGCTTGCAACAATAGTACTTACCTTTGACCAATTAACCGCGTCAACAGAGACGCCGACAGCGGCAAATCCAACAATTGCCCCCACAATAGAATGAGTTGTTGAAACCGGCCAACCCATGAAACTAGCAACCATGAGCCAGGTACCAGCAGCCAGTAAGGATGAAAGCATGCCAAAAACTAATAAATCTGGCGAATTTACAAATACATCAGAATCAACGATACCTTTTCGAATAGTCGAGGTAACCTCACCTCCGGCCAGATAGGCGCCAGCAAACTCAAACACCATGGCAATTAAAATCGCCTGTTTAATGGTTAATGCTTTGGAGCCTACTGAGGTGCCCATAGCATTCGCAACATCATTTGCACCGACCCCCCACGCCATAAAGAATCCAAAAATTCCGGCAAGAATAATTAATATTGTTCCGTACTCAGTGAATAGTTCCATAGGAAATAGTCTCGTAAATAGGTTTTATTTAGCTAAAAGAAGTTCTAACTGATTGCCAACTCGCTCAGCTATGTCAGCTATTTCACCGATATTGTCAATCACGTTGTACAGGAACATGACATGTACAGGGGGAATTTTTTCTTCAATTTTAAACAGTCGATGGCGCAGCTTACGTTCTTTTTTGTCAACTTTTTGCTCTTGAGTATCTAATTCGCGAATCAGCTTTTTAACAAATTTTACCTCTTGACCGGTAAAGCCTGTTTCAAGCAGTTCATCGAGCTCATCGATTGCTTTGCGGGCTTTTTCGCAGGTTTCAATTGCGCTTTTAACATAACCAACAAAGTCTGACTGCAATGATGCCGGGATGTTCATTTCGCGTCCTAAAACAATACCACAGACATCTTTGGCAGTGTTGGCGATATTATCTTGCTGGGCCAGAATCCCCAATAAGTCACTTCTTGATACCGGCATAAATAAGCTGTTTGGCATATTTAAACGAAACTGCTTTTTAAGGTCATCCGCTTGGTTTTCACCGACAACGATTTGATCAAAAATATCACTAGCCGTAGTCCAATCAGTAGCAACTACAGCTTCAAAAAAAGGTTCTAAAAGAGAGGCGCAATTAACAGCTAATGACATGTGCTCTTGAAGTGGCCTGATAGGTGATTTACCAAACAGATTTGAAATTGAATTACTAAATACCATTGCTTTCCTCTCCTTTTAGGCATTATAGGATGTTGTCACAAAAATGACATATTTTTATCAATGGTTTATAAATCTGTTTATGCTTGGGCATATTGATCGCTATGTCCTAACCATCGTCGGATTAGTGCATCGACATTTTGTGGCGCATTGATTAACACGTTTTCAGCGATATTCTTTATTTCCGGTAACATGTGCCCGTCCCTTTGAAGGTCAGCAATTCGTAGGTGCATATCCCCTGTTTGACGTGTACCCAGTATTTCTCCTGGACCACGCAAGGCTAAATCTTGCTCTGCGATTTTAAAACCATCATTTGTTTCGCGCATTATTTTAAGGCGAGCATTTCCATTGGCTGATATTGGTGAGCTATAAAGTAGTACACAATGGCTTTCTTGCGACCCTCGGCCGACTCGCCCTCGAAGCTGATGGAGTTGAGATAGGCCTAAACGTTCGGCATTTTCAATAATCATTAAACTTGCGTTGGGTACATCGACACCGACTTCAATAACGGTAGTGGCTACTAATAAATTAATGGCACCATCTTTAAAGGAATTCATGAGTTCGACTTTTTCTCTAGGTTTTAAACGACCATGAATTAAACCAATAGATAGTTCTGGCAGTAGCAACTGTAGTTCGCTGGCGGTCACTTCAGCGGCTTGGGCCTCTAAAACATCTGACTCCTCAATTAGGGTACATACCCAGTAAGCTTGACGTCCGGCACTGCAAGCGGCACGAACTCTATGAATAATGTCATTACGTCGAATATTGTTAAAAACTAAAGTTCCTATAGATTTTCTTCCTGGCGGCAGCTCGTCAATTACTGAGCAATCAAGGTCAGCATACGCGCTCATTGCCAGTGTTCTGGGAATGGGAGTGGCAGTCATAATCAGCTGATGAGGAACAATACTTCTTTCGCTAGGTTTAGATTGGCTAGCAAAGCCTTTTTGTCTTAGTGCCAGGCGTTGATGCACTCCAAAACGATGCTGCTCGTCAATAATACTTAAGCCAAGATCGTTGAATTCGACTGCTTCTTGAAATAAAGCATGGGTACCAATAACCATTTTGGCACTGCCATCTGCAATTGATTGAAGCTGTATTTGACGAGCCTTACCCTTAATTTTTCCGCTGAGCCAGGCAATTCTGATACCCAATGGTTTGAACCACTGTTCAAAATTAACTCGGTGCTGCTCTGCAAGAATCTCAGTGGGTGCCATTAACGCAGCTTGCTTACCATTGGCAATCGCCTGCACCGCAGCCAATGCGGCAACGACGGTTTTTCCAGATCCTACATCACCTTGCACCAACCTAAGCATTGGCGTAGACGAGCTTATGTCAGCACTTATTTCTTCAGTTACCCGCAACTGTGCTGAGGTGAGCGCAAAGGGTAACTGGTTTAAGAAAGTTAGTTTTGCGGTGTTATCTTGAAAAAGAGCTGGGGATGGTTGCTGTTGAATCTTTTGGCGTAGGCGTAGCAAACTTAAATTATGTGCAATGAGCTCTTCGGCCGCTAAGCGTTGTTGCGCCGGGTGTTCACCGCAGGCTAATAAATGCAGAGCAGCCCCTGGTGGCGGGTTATGTAAAAGAATCAGTGCTGCTTTGAGAGAGAAGGATAGTTGCTGCTTCAGACCAATGTGTGAAGATTGTGGGAGTAATTCATTAATAGGCAGTTGATCAAGTTTTTTCAGAGCCTGCCCACACAGATCCCGCAGACGCGTTTGCGTAATGCCCTCTGTGGCCGGATAAATAGGTGTTAGGGTTGTTTCCAGAGGTTCATTGTCGGTGTCATTTATGTACTGGTATTCTGGGTGGTAAAACTCGACGCCTGCTTTGCCCCGACGAGCTTCGCCAAAGCAGCGCAATCTGGTGCCTGGTTTTAGTCGTTCTTGTTGTGCTTTATTAAAATGAAAAAAGCGCAGTGTGGTTGTCCCTGTATGATCTTGTAGTCGGCAAACTAGGCTTCTGCGGCGACCAAACACTACGTCGCTGACCATTATTTTACCCTCTATCACTACATCGGTTTGTGCCTGCACGCCAGCGATGGGCGTTATTTGTGTTCGATCTATGTAGCGCAGCGGAAGGTGGAATAGTAAATCTTGCAAATTATGTAAATTAAGTTTTTTTAACTTATTAGCTAGCTGTGGCCCTACACCACGTAAAGTTTCTATATTGTGACTATTAAAACTTAATCCTGTCATGGTTTTGTTGTTGTTCCGGTTAGTGAACTGGACAAAATAGCATTGCGCAACGCATCAATAGCTTTATGCCGAGGAAAGCTTGAACGCCATGCCATTGCGGTTGTTCGCGAAGGACAAATCCCACTGAATGATTTTGTCACTAGTCCACTGTTAGTTGCAGTTGCTCCCATAGCAGCGGATTTGGGTAAAACAGTTACTCCTAAGCCCGAGGCTACCATATGGCAAAGAGTCTCGATAGAGCTTCCCTCTGTCATCGTTCTTATGCTGGCCTTGTTACTGTGCTGTTTGTTTATATTAGGAAATGCGTCCACGACTTGATCTCGAAAACAGTGCCCTTCTCCCATCATTAGGACATTTTCATGATCCAGTTCGACTGTTTCCACTAATGATTTACTAGCAAGCCGATGGTTACTGGGGATCAGTAATACAAAGGATTCATGATATAGAGGTTGCACTACAATATCAGGCTCACTAAAGGGCATGGAGATTAATATGACATCTACTTCACCGCTGCGCAATCGTGCTCTTAACGAACTTGTATAGCCTTCCTCAATTATTAGAGGCATGTTTGGAGCAGTTTTTTGTAGCGGTGGAATGAAATGTGGAAACAAATAGGGACCAATAGTAAAAATAGCCCCCACATGGAGTGCACTATTGAGCTGATTGACGCCTGATTGCGCTATATCTTTAATAGCGGATGCTTCGTCTAATACTCGTTGCGACTGTTTGACAACTTCTATACCAATGGGTGTTGGGATAACATTATTTTTGGATCGTTCAAAAATATTAACACCGAGTTCTCTCTCAAGCTTTTTAAGCGCTATGCTAATCGTTGGCTGGCTGACATTGCAGTGCTCTGCTGCGAGTCCAAAGTGCTGGTATTGGGCTAGTGATACAATATATCGAAATTCGGTTAGCGTCATGTTTTTCTCACTATGGTCTAAACCAATAATAGCTAATTTTTATTGATGAATACATTTTAATTGGCCAGATTTAAGATTAAGATACTTTAGATTGAGAGTATCTTTAATCAAGGGCCCATTTATATTCAGAAAACTGCATACTGAGAACGCTGTAAATTGAAAATACTATTAGCTGGCTGTGGCGATATCGGTCAAAAAATTGCTATGCAACTAACAGACCACCATCAATGCTATGGTTTAAAGCGCAATCCTGTTGACCTTGATAGTTCAATTACTCCCATTGCTGCGGATCTTGGCGATGTAAAAGCACTGCGGACTATTTTTAATCAAGGCTTTGACGTGGTGGTGGTCACAATGACTCCTGATGCACGCAATGAAGCCGCATACCAACGAGCATATGTTGATACCGCGTCCAGTCTTGCTCGTGTAATCAACCAAACAGATTGTCCGCCAAAGTTGGTTGTATGGGTGTCCAGTACAGGTGTCTATGGCGAGCACAAGGGAGCGTGGGTCGATGAACAAACACCCGCTACGCCCACTACCTTTTCTGGGAGAGCACTACTCAGTGCAGAGCAAGCAATAACGCGTAGTGTCAGCGACACGATTATCGTACGCTTTTCTGGTATTTATGGTCCTGGTCGACTTGCGCTGATCGCCGGCGTTCAAAAAGGCGTTGGTAAGCCGCCTTCACCGAAACGTTGGACTAACCGAATTCACAGTGAAGACTGCGCCGGTTTTTTAACTTACTTAATTAGACAAAAAATTGCAGGTGCCTCTTTGGAGGCACTTTATATTGGGTCCGACAACGAGCCTGTAACACAGCACGATATTCGAGTTTGGCTTGCACAGAAACTCGGGGTTACCTTGGTAGAGGAAGCTATTTCCAAAAACACGTCCAGCCCGCCCAATCGTCGCTTTGACAACAAAAGGTTACGCAAAAGCGGTTACAAACTTCAGTACGCTACTTTCCGTGAGGGTTATATCCCCCTGTTGTGATGAGCCTTTAACGTAGCTATATCTGAATTTCGACTCGCATTCGGTTTGGTGTCAAGACTCGAGTAAGATAGATCGTAGAAAAATGTTTTTTTGACCTAACTAAACTGAGATTACCTTTGTCTAGATGACAACAATTCCATCCATTTCTACTTGTGACCCCTTAGGTAGAGCTCTAACTCCAATTGCTGCTCGAGCGGGATAAGGTTCTTGAAAATACTGGCTCATAATTTCATTGACTACAGGAAAGTGGCCTAGATCTGTGAGAAATATATTCAATTTCACAATGTCGCTTAGGTCTCCATCTGCGGCATGACACACGGCTGTTAGGTTTTTGAATACCTGATGAATTTGTGTGCCGATATCATCACTTACAAGAGTCATAGTCTTAGGATCTAAGGGAATCTGGCCTGACAAATAAACGGTATTATTTACCTTAACTGCCTGAGAATAGGTGCCGATAGCCGCTGGCGCGTCATCTGTTTGAATAATGGCTTTGTTGCTCATAATGTGCTCCTAATTTAGCGCTAATTATTTGTTTTTAACACGAAAAATACGACGTACAGGCTTAAGACTTCGTGTTCTTCGCATGATATCTGCAAGATGGACTCTATCTCTAACTGTAAGAATTACATCAACTATGCTGGTAAACGGATCTTTTTCATCAACACTAATTTGTTCTATGGTTGCCTCTTCTTCGGTCATCCTTGCAGCAAGGGCTGCAATAAACCCTCGTTCTGGGGTTACTTCCACTTTTAGTTCCACTGAAAATTCTCCACTGACCACCGATGACCACACTAATGGCATACATTTTTCTGGATTTAAGCGGATTTCCTTAAGGTTTCTGCATGACTCAAGGTGGATCACTAGGCCCTTGCCAGGTGTCATGTGGCCTAGTATGGGATCACCAGGAATAGGATGGCAGCATCGTGCATAGTGCAGCATTAATCCATCAGATGAGTCGACGACAACTGCCAGATTTGGTGTTTTATTGTCGATTGATAGCTTGCGCTGGTTAGGCAATACCATAAGATTAGCGACCGCAAAGGGAACCCGATTTCCCAAGCCAATTTGTTGCAGTACATACTCAAATGTAGTGGCCTCAGTTTCTTTAAGGAGTCGTTTGATTTGTGATTTCTTTAGCGCTTTATAACTAGTACCTAAGTTACTCAGCGCGTGATCTAATAGTCGCTTGCCTAAATCTACAGATTCGTCATGTTGCTGGTTTTTCAAAAAATGGCGTATAGCACTGCGTGCCTTTGCGGTAATGACAAAATTCAACCAATTAGGATTTGGTTGAGCTCCTTTGGCACTGACAATATCAATTTTTTGACCACTTTGTAACGGCTCTGATAATGGTGTGAGTTCGCCATCGACATGGCAGGCAATACAGCTGTCTCCTAATCCTGTATGAACAGAGTAGGCAAAGTCAACGGGAGTAGCCCCTGTAGGTAATTCAATAATTTGACCTTTGGGTGTAAAAACATAAACTTCATCTGGAAAAAGGTCAGCTTTGACGTGTTCAAGAAACTCTAAAGAATCGCCTGCTTGCTGTTGCATTTCAAGAAGCCCTTGAACCCACCTTGCTGCTCGCCGCTGACTAACTTCTACATTATTACTCGATGATTTATATTCCCAATGAGCTGCGATGCCAAAATTTGCCATTGCCTCCATTTCTCTTGTTCGAATTTGCACTTCGATGATAACCCCATGCATACCCACTAAAAGTGTATGAAGTGACTGATAGCCATTGGCTTTTGGAATTGCTATATAGTCTTTAAATTCTCCAGGTACCGGTTTGTAGATATTATGAACAATGCCAAGTGCCCTGTAGCAATCATCAACATTGTCCACTACCAATCTGAAAGCAAATACATCCATGATATCGCGAAAAGATTTTTTCTTTTCGCGCATTTTTAAGTAAATACTCCAAAGATGTTTCTCTCGGCCGGTCACATCCGCGTTAATCTCTTCTTTCTCTAATCGCATTTCAATAGTTTTATGAATTTCAGAGACAACTTCTTTACGATTTTTCCTTGACGCCTTAAGAGCCTCACGCAGACGTCGATGGCGAAGAGGGTACATAGCGGCAAAGCCAAGATCTTCAAATTCAAGCCGTATATCATTAATGCCTAGTCGTTGTGCGATGGGGGCATAAATATCTATCGTCTCTTTTGCTATCCGCCGTTTTTTTTCAGCCGATAAGACTCCCAAGGTACGCATATTATGGAGTCTGTCGGCTAGCTTTACCAAAATAACTCTAATATCTCGAGACATGGCCAAGGTCATTTTTTGAAAGCTTTCAGCTTGTTGTTCAGCTCTTGATGCTGTTTCAATTTCACCAAGTTTACTGACGCCATCAACCAGATCTGCCACTGTTCGCCCAAACTTACGACTTATTTGGCCTTTGGTAACGCCGGTATCTTCTATCACATCATGTAATAGAGCCGCCATCACGCTCTCATGATCCATATGCATTTCTGCAAGGATATTAGCAACGGCAAGGGGGTGAGTTATATAAGGATCACCACTTTGGCGCATTTGGCCAAGGTGACATTCTTCTGAAAAATAATAGGCCCGTTTGATTCGAGCTATTTCTTTGGAATCAAGATATAAGGAGAGTTTTTCGGTAAGACCTTGAAGCACCTGTTAAACCCTCCTGAGGGTGGCAATTACCCTTAAAGCATAGGCTCTTCAGAGGGGGTAGTTGGAGTTTCTAAATTGAGGACTTCCTCGGCATCAAGAATTTCGTAGTCTTGAATCACTTCAGTTAGGATATCTGCAGTGACCAAGCCCTGTGCAATTTCACGCAGCGCGACGACAGTAGGCTTATCATTTTCCTCTTCAACAAGTGGAGGCCGTCCTTCAACCGCTATTTGCCTAGCGCGTTTAGAGCCAACCATAACCAGTTCAAAGCGGTTATCTACATGATCTAAACAATCTTCTACTGTAAT
>DNBN01000167.1:0-4107 GCA_003491845.1 Porticoccaceae bacterium
GAAATGTGGGAGCGTTTTTCTTATTATGGTATGCGTGGTTTGTTAGTGGTTTACCTGACGCAACATTTTTTGTTTTCTGATGAAAAATCCAGTCTTCTTTATGGCGCATACACAGCTTTGGTTTATGTTATGACTATTATTGGTGGCTCTCTGGCCGACCGTTATCTGGGTGCCCGAAAAGCAGTAACTTTCGGTGCGATTTTGCTAACTTTAGGTCATTTTGGGATGACCTTCGAGGGAAGTGGCTCTAAGCAGTTATTAGACTATGACAATAATCAGTATCAGATCACTCTGGATGCTCGTGGTGGAGATGCAAAACAGCAAATTGTCAGTCCGGAAGGGTCTTCCTATGTGACCTTTACCGAGACCGACATGCTGGTAGAGGACCCATCTGTGGTGGGTTTACCTGAGTCAATTCCTAGAGCTGAAATTGTAATGAGTGTTGAAACGGAAGAGGGATATCTCAATATGCTCTACCTGTCTTTAGCGCTGTTAATTGCCGGAGTAGGGTTTCTTAAAGCGAACATATCAACCATCGTAGGCTCACTTTATGGTTTTGGCGACTCACGTCGAGATTCTGGCTTTACCATTTTCTACATGGGTATCAATATGGGTGCATTTTTAGCCTCTATATTCTGTGGTTACTTGGGGATTGTACATGGGTGGAAATACGGGTTTGGTCTTGCGGGAATCGGTATGTTGATCGGTTTGATAGTATTTTTGTCTTGCCAAAGCTGGTTAGAAGGTAAAGCAGAGCCGCCCTCAGTAGAGAAACTTAAAGAGAAGGTTTTCCTGTTTATTAATGTTGAATGGATGTGTTATCTAGTTGGTGTAGCTATTATCGCCGTGTCAATGTTACTGGTCATGAATGAGGAGCTAGTAGGCGGCATTTTAGGGCCGATCGGTATTATTATGATGGTTGGTATGATCGGCTACTCTCTGACAAAACTGTATGGTGATGAACGTTCGCGGATGCTAGCAGCTATTTACTTTATTTTGGCACAGATACCGTTTTGGGCCTTATTTGAGCAGGCTGGTTCATCTTTAAATCTTTTGACGGCACGTTTAGTTGATAGAACTATTTTTGGTTGGTCAGTTCCAGGCCCTGTATTCCAGTCATTGAACGCTGGGTATATATTCATGTTTGCACCTTTGGTGGCTTGGCTTTGGATATGGTTGGCAAAGCGCGATATGAATCCTTCAACACCGGTTAAGTTTGCTTTGGGCGTTGCAATGGCTGGCCTTGGTTTCTTGGCACTAGTTGCTGGTATGAAAGGATCTGGAGAGGTTGGTTTAACCCCAGTTATCTTTATCTTTTTGATTTATTGGATTCATACCATGGGTGAATTAATGGTTTCTCCGGTAGGTTTGTCTGCGGTAACTAAGCTTGCACCGGCACGCATTGTTGGTATGACAATGGGGGCTTGGTTCCTTTATTCTGGCCTATCTAATTTTCTTGCAGGTATCATAGCTCGGACCACTGGAGCAGAAACTATTGGCGGTCAGATGACTAATGTTGCAGCCGCGAAAGCGGGCTATATTGAGGTTTACTCTCAAGTTGGTTATATCGCTCTTGGCATTTCTTTGGTGATGTTACTTATTTCGCCTGTCATTACCAAGATGATGCAAGGTGCAGACTAACAATGTGACCGAATGTGAGTTCTAGGAAATTAAAATGAAAACAACTTATCTAAGCATTGTGGTGTTAGCCTTAATGACTGTTGCTTGTGCCGAACGCCCGGTCGAACAGTCAGAGATGACGGAAACCGCTAAACAATTTGTTCAGCGAATTCAAGAAGAAGGGGCTGTTCTTAATAAAGAAATTAGTGCAGCCTACTGGGTGCGCAGTACTTATATCACTCCAGATACCGCCATTTTAGCTGCCAAAGCTGGAGAGCGAGGACTTAGCTTTGCAAGTAGTATGGTAAAACAGGCTAAGCAATATCGCGACTCTACTATGGATCAAGATACTGCCCGTGCGATTGAACTTATGTTGCGTGGGTCCTCCGCGCCAGCTCCGGATGATGCAGGTTTACGAGCAGAATTGTCCAGTATACTTACCGATATGGAGGGTCAATATGGTGCGGGTAAATATTGCAGTGATGTTGGTGACTGTATGGAGCTACAAGAATTAGAATCCGTATTAGCGCAGTCCAGAGATTATGATGAATTACTCGATGTGTGGCAGGGCTGGCGTCAGGTGTCTCCGCCATATCGCAAGCAATATCAGCGTTTTGTGGAAATTGCGAATCAAGGTGCTAAGGATTTTGGTTATAAACATCTTGCTGACCTTTGGCAAGGTGGCTATGACATGGAGAGTGAGGTTTTTGTTGAGGAATCCAGACGCCTGTGGGGCCAAGTAAAGCCTTTTTATGAAGAGTTACATTGTTATGTGCGAGGCCAATTAAGCGAAACCTATGGCGCAGATAAGGTGCCACTTAACCAACCTATTCCTGCCCATCTTTTGGGCAATATGTGGTCACAAACGTGGGACAATATTTATGGTATTGCCGAGCCATATAGTGGTGTAGCGTCTCTTGATGTTACTAAAGCGCTAGTAGAGCAGGGGTATGACGAACTGCGTATGACTAAGACTGCTGAAGCTTTTTTTACCTCCCTAGGGCTGCCCTCATTACCAGAGAGTTTTTATACCAACTCAATGATCAAGAAGCCGCGTGATCGCAACGTAGTATGTCACGCAAGCGCGTGGGATATCGATAATGGTAATGACCCTCGCATTAAGCAATGTGTTGAAATCAATGAGGAGCAACTGGAAACACTGCATCATGAATTAGGCCATATTTACTACTATATTATGTACAAAGATCAGCCGTCGGTATTCAAAGGCGGGGCTCATGATGGATTTCATGAGGCGATTGGTGACACTATTCAGTTGTCTATGACGCCAGCCTATCTTAAGCAAAAAGGTTTAATTGCTGAAACAGTTGATAGTGACCAGGCTACGATAAACAAGCAGATGAAAATGGCACTACAAAAGATTGCCTTTCTGCCTTTCGGGAAGATGATTGATGAATGGCGTTGGCAAGTGTTTTCAGGTGAAATACCGCCAGAAGACTACAATGCTGGATGGTGGCGTTTGCGAGAAGAATATCAGGGTATTGCTGCACCAATTGAGCGTTCAGAGGCTGACTTTGATGCTGGCGCTAAGTATCACATACCAGGCAACACTCCTTACACTCGTTATTTTTTGTCGTTTATTATGCAGTTTCAATTCCATAAAGCATTGTGCGATGCCGCCGGCTACGAAGGCCCGCTGCACGAATGTTCTATATATGGAAACAAAGTTGCAGGTAAAAAACTAGGTGATCTTTTGGCTATGGGGCAAAGTAAACCTTGGCCTGACGCTATGGAGGCAATGACCGGTCAGCGTGAGATGGATGGCAGCGCGATTATCGATTATTTTGCACCCTTAAATGCATGGTTAAAAATTGAGAATGAAGGACAACAATGCGGTTGGTGAGATCGGTTTGCTAAAAAAGCCCAAGAAATTTTCTAGGGCTTTTTTATCCTTCACAAGCGTAGTTGCTATCAACTGAATATGTCTGCAACACCAGCAAACTCTGACATGATGATTTAGTTGCTGCAAATCTTCATTATCGATCCTTGAAGACAGTAAGCAATGATTAAAAAAATGTTTAAAAAAATACCCAACGTTATTAATGATTCTTGATACGACTACACGGTCAGTATTACCGCACAAGAGCATCCTTTTTTATCTTATGATAAGCCACAGAAATTGTCAGGCTGGCGTAGTGATAAGCGCATAGACTGATTGCAGTAGTAGCAAAACAACTGTATTGGCATATATAATGCCATTTTTATAGAAAGTACATCAAAATTTCTGATTAAAGAGGATAAAGCAATGCCACAGATTATTAAAAAAGCAGACATCGCACAATATACCGGTCATGTATGTGAGCCCACGCCTTGGTTTGAGGTTACCCAAGAGCAAGTTAATGAGTTTGCAGACTGTACTATTGATCGCCAGTTCATTCATATCGATCCAGTAGCTGCAGCAAAAACCCCCTTTGGTGGGACCATTGCTCATGGCTTCTTGACTCTTTCCATGCTGTCTTATTTCTCTGA